>JAJYOQ010000363.1 GCA_021796135.1 Bacteroidota bacterium | reverse complement strand
AAAAAAATGTTCAACATCAATTCGGAAATGAAACTGTTACTCCCGCATATACTTTATTAAATATAGGCATAGGCTCAGATATTATCTCAGGCAGTAAAAAACTTTGTTCGGTATATATTTATGCAAGCAATATTCTGAATGAAGCTTACCAAAGTAATATGAGCAGGTTAAAATATTCCGATCCTAATTACGTTACCGGAAGAATTGGAGTATATGAAATGGGAAGGAATATAAGCTTAAAATTAATTTTCCCGCTCAATTTTTGAAATTATTAATTCGAAGCAATAAAAAATTAAAATAGAAAAATAATTTTATCAAACGGATTTTCATCTTTTATTTTAGTAATATTGAGAACAAAATAAATCATCCTCACCAAGAAAAAATATAAATATGTCTGATTTTATACACTTACATAATCATACTCATTATAGCTTACAGGACGGCGCTTGTACCGTTGACGGCCTAATTGCTGCAGCAAAAAAACATGGCATGACCTCTGTAGCTTTAACCGACCATGGGGTAATGTATGGTATTGCAGAGTTCTATAAAAAAGCAAAAAAAGAAGGTATTAAACCAATTGTCGGTATGGAAGCTTATGTAGTATCTGAGGGAAGCCGGTTTGATAAAGGAAAGGGAGATGAGGTTGGTGGGAAAAAAAGAGCAAAACATTATAACCATTTAATTCTACTTGCTAAAAATAAAGAAGGGTATGATAACCTATCAAAATTGTCGACGCTTGGTCATACTGAAGGTTTTTATTACAAGCCAAGAATTGATTTAGAATTAATTAAAAAACATCGTGACGGATTAGTTTGTAGTTCTGCCTGTGCCGGCGGGGTAGTTTCTACTTATTTGGTCAACGGTAACTATGATAAGGCTAAAGAAGTCGCGAAAACTTATAAAGATATTTTTGAAGATGATTTCTATTTAGAGATCCAGGACCATAATATGGAGGTTGAAAAAAATGTTTTAGAGGGTATGCCGAAGCTATCTAAGGAACTAGGGATTAAATTGGTTGCTACTAACGATTGTCATTACATTGAACAGGAACATTCGATAGCACACAATATACTTTTATTACTCTCTGATAAAAATGGCACGGATTATAGACAACTTAGGTATGGAACTGACCAGGTCTATTTTAAATCAGCTGATGAAATGAAAAAGCTATTTAAGAATTATAAAGGGTCAATTGAAAATACTTTGGAAATTGATTCAAAGATAGATCTAAAAATGGGTCATGACAACTATTTATTTCCCAAATTCCCTATTCCTGAAAATTCTCCTGCAAAAACATTAGATGATTATTTTGAACTTCTTGCTAAGGAAGGATTGTATAAAAAAATTAAGAATATTACTCCTGAAGTTGAAGAAAGATTTAATTTCGAAATTTCTACTATTAAACAGATGGGATTTACCGGTTATTTCTTAATTGTTCAGGACTTTATTAACTCATCAAAGAAAATGAATATTCCTGTCGGACCTGGAAGGGGAAGTGCAGCCGGAAGTTTAGTTGCTTATTCTCTAGGTATAACAAATATTAATCCTTTGACTTATAACCTCTTATTTGAAAGATTCCTTAACCCATCAAGAAATTCAATGCCTGATATTGATGTTGACTTTGCAGATGATAAACGAGGAGAAGTTATTGATTATGTGCGTAATAAGTATGGCGCCAATTGTGTTAGTCAAATAATTACTTTTAATCGGCTCTCTTCAAAAGCAGTTATTCGAGATGTTGCCAGAGTATTAAAAATACCAATCCCGACTGTAAATAAAATAACAAAGTTTATTCCTTCTAAATTTGGTAAGGTCTATAGTATCGAACAAGCGCTTAAAGAAGTTCCGGAATTAAAATGGGTTAAAGATTCAAAAGAAAGCGATATCCAAAATTTAATAAAGTATGCTAAAGTCTTAGAAGGTATGAATAGAAATGCTTCTAAGCATGCAGCTGGAGTGGTCATTACTCCCGATGATGTAAGCAATTATGTCCCCCTTGCTAATGCCGTGTCACAAAATGATATAGTTACGCAGTTCAATATGAAGGATATTGAAGGCGCAGGGTTATTAAAAATGGATTTCCTTGGGTTGCGGACATTAACTATCATACGGGATACTTTAGAATTGATTAAAAAAAATCATGGAATCGACTTAGATATAGATGAGATTCCGTTGGATGACGAAAGGACGTTTCAACTTTTCTGGAAAGGACAAACGACTGGCATATTCCAGTTTGAATCCGGTCCGATGAGAGAATATCTTAAAAAATTAAAACCGACAAGCTTGAACGATCTTTCAGCTATGAATGCACTTTACCGGCCCGGTCCTATGGAATTTATCGACGATTTTATAGATCGAAAATTTGGAGTTAAAGAAGTAAAATATCTTCATAATGTTCTTGAGCCGATTTTAAAGGAAACATATGGAGTAATAGTTTACCAAGAGCAAGTAATCCAAATTGCAAATAAAGTCGGGGGTATGAGTCTTGCGGATGCAGATATATTGCGACGTGCTATGGGTAAGAAAGATTTATTAGCCATGGCTCAGCAAAAATCAATATTTGTAGAAGGTGCTGAAAAAAATACAATCCCCAAAAAAATTGCTGAAGAAATCTTTGATGCAATAGATAAATTTGCAAATTATGGCTTTAATAAGAGTCACTCCGTAGCTTATAGCTATTTAGCTTATCAAACTGCTTATCTAAAAGCTTATTATACTCCCGAATTCTTAGCGGCTAACTTAACTAATGAATTTGGAAATAAAAATAAAGTTTCAAATTTCCTGGAAGATTGTCGGAAACTAAAAATTGAAGTACTTCCTCCTGATGTAAATCACCCCACAGTATCATTTGATGTTGTGAACGGGAAAATCAGATTTGGTATGTCCGCTATTAAAAATGTTGGCATCAATGCAGTCGAAGAAATTATTAGAACCAGAAATAAAATCGAAAGAAACTTTACTAGCATTTTTGATTTTTGCGCTAATGTTGATTCCCGTATAGTTAATAAAAGAACGCTGGAAGGACTTGTAGTTGCTGGAGCTTTTGATAATATAAATAAAAACAGGGCTAGCTTATTTGAGTCAGTCGAAGTGGCATTGGAATTCGGTCATAAGGCAGCTCATTATCAATCATCTTCGGAAAATAGTTTATTCGAGATTATCAGTGAAGAAATGAAAATCTCTGAACCAAATCTGCCCGATGTTAAACCCTGGTCAGAAAAAGAAAAACTTGCTAAAGAAAGAGAAGTCATTGGGTTCTATGTTACCGGACATCCTCTAAAGAAGTATCAAGTCGAATATAGGTCTTTTGCAACAGTACACCTTGGAGAAACTGAGGAAATGGAAAATGTTGATTCGGTCCGTGCATGCGGTGTAATAACCAAAGTCGAAACAAAAATTGATAAAGCCGGCAAATTGATGGCGTTTTTGACTCTTGATGACTTTTCAGGTTCATGTGAAGCCCTGGTCTTCTCTAAAACTTATGATAAAATAGGGAAATTCCTAAGTGAAGAGGAATGCGTTTTTATTATCGGAAAACCTGAAAGCAGCGGCGATGCTATTAAAATTCAAATCGAAGATGTAGTCCCTCTTTTAGAAGCCAGAGAGAGGTTTACTGAAAGCATTAAAATTTCTCTTGATGAAGATGATCAGTCAATGGAAAAGGTAAATAGGCTTAAAATTGTATTTGAAAAGTATCAGGGTAATATTCCTATTTTTCTAAACTTAGTCGGCAAAGGATCAAAACCTAAATTATTTTTCTTAAAAAATTTTCGGGCAAAAATTTCAAATGAATTTGTAGAAGAAACAAATCAATTATTAGGCGAAGATTCGGTAATTTTTACGGGGAAAAGGTGACATATTTATAATTATTTATTAATTTGAATAAACTTAATGATTTATAACTCACTTTCGAATAATAAATGTTGTGTAACAGGGTTCATTTTTGTAATTTTTCATCCTAAATTCTAGAAACAAATATAGGCTACAGTTAAATAATGACTAAGAATGAAAATAATAAACATTGGGCTGTTATTCTTGGTGCTTCCTCTGGTTTTGGTGAGGCTACTGCGTTAAAACTTGCAGAGGATGGTTTTAATATTATCGGAGTTCATTTGGATAGGCAAGCTACAATACAGAATGTTGAAAGAATTATCGCTCAGATTAAATCATTCGGATCGCAATCAATTTTCTTTAATGTTAATGCCGCTGATGAGGGTAAACGAAAAGAAATTATAGATGAGATTAAAAAAATTTCAGAGGGTAAACCAATCGTTAAAGTGCTAATGCATTCTCTTGCATTTGGATCATTAAAACCTTTTATCCCTCAAAATAATGAACAGGCTTTGACAAAAGCTCAAATGGAAATGACCATTGATGTTATGGCTAATTCACTTGTCTATTGGACTCAAGATTTGTTTATGAATAACCTTCTGGAAAATAAAGCAAGAATTTTTGCTATGACTAGTTCAGGCGGACATACTGCAATTCCTTATTATGGTGCTGTTTCTGCAGCTAAGGCAGCATTAGAATCTCATTGCAGACAACTTTCTACTGAATTGGGTCACATGGGTGTTTCAGTAAATCCAATTATGGCTGGAGTGACCAATACGCCTGCGTTAAGAAAAATACCCGGGAATATCCCAATGATAGAGGTAGCCAGAAGAAAAAACCCACGGGCACGTTTAACTTCACCTGAAGATATAGCTAAAATTATATCTCTTCTTTGTAAAGAAGGTTATTCATAAACAAA
>JAJYOQ010000362.1 GCA_021796135.1 Bacteroidota bacterium | reverse complement strand
TTAACTTCCAAGTCCGATGATACAACAAAAATTTCTAACATGAGTGCAAACCTGGATTTCAATCTGACTCCGAATTGGAAGCTTTCTTTTGCCGGAAGTTACGACTTTGAAGCTCATCAATTTGCTGCTCCTCAAATCAAAATTTCAAGGGACTTACATTGCTGGGAAATGAATTTTACATGGAATCCAATTGGAATTTATTCAGGTTATTATTTTGAAATTAGAGTCAAAGCTCCGCAGCTTCAAGATTTGAAGCTTACAAAGAGAGATCAATTTTATAACGGAAAGTAAATTGACAATAAAAACACGAACTCCTTTTATGAAAAATTATATTATCGATGGGAATAATTTAATCTATAAAATTAAGTCTTTCAAAAAATTACTTAGTAATCATGATAATCAAGCAACAAGAGATAAGCTTGCCTTTATGATAGATGATTTCTTTTATGGAAGGAAGGTCAATGTTACACTCCACTTTGATGGTTATGAGAGTATACCTGTGAAGCTTTCCAATATAAAAATTGTTTATAGCATGAACGAAAAAGCAGATGCAAAGATCAAACGTCAGATTGATTCTTCTAAAAATCCGAGAAATATTATTGTTGTATCATCGGACTTGGAAGTTAAAAACTTTGCCCGCGTTAATGGATGTCAGGTATTATCCAGTAATGAATTTTCCGCTATGTTAAATTCTCTTTCAAGTAAGAAAGAAGAGGATGAGAAGGCGAATACAAGCCTTTCGACTGAAAGTTGGGAGAAATTATTCGGAGAAAAATAAGTCTTTTATACGGCTTGAGATTCCGGAAATTTATTGTGTTGGCTTTTCCCTATAATAATTGAAAATTCGGTAGTTTTGTTTGCTTCCGATTTTGCAATAATTTCCGCGCCATGCCAGGTTACTATTGCTTTTACAACTGAAAGACCCAAACCGACACCGCCGGTGCTTCTATTTCTCGACGATTCCACCCGGTAGAAACGATTGAATATTTTTGGCAGCGATTCTATGGGAATACCTTCTCCTTTATTAATTACACTCAATTTAATCTTATCGCTGTCGTATGCTTCACTCTTAATAATTATCTCGCTATTTTCTTCGCCGTATTTGATTGCATTATCAATCAAGTTTGAAAAAGCTTGCGTCATTAATTCTTTATCAATTTCTACTAAGGAATTTGAAGAGGGAATGACTGTTAAGGTGATTCCCTTTTCAATTCCTAAAATCTTTAAACTCTCGGTAACGTTTTTTAGGAAATCGTCAATATGTACCGGGGATTTATTTATATCAATTAAAGAATGATCGATTTTTGATATGAAGAAAAGATTGTCGATAATTTTTGTCAGTCTTATGGTCTCTTCATAATTACTTTTCAAGACTTCAATATACTCTTCAGGTGTCTTGCGGGATTTTAACGCAATTTCTGTTTCACCGCGCAATATTGTAAGAGGTGTCTTCAATTCATGAGCAGCCGAAATTGAAAATTGGTTCATGTAATCGATTGAAGTTTTAATTCTGCTGATCATTTCATTCATCTTCTTGACAAGCCTGCCGTATTCATCGCTATATTTTTCCCCGATAATTTTTTCGTCAAGATTAAGTGCGGTAATCTCCTCTGTCTTTTTAATTATTGCGTCAATTCTTGAAAGTGATTTGGCTGAAATTATACCGCCGCCGATTATTGAGATTATAATAAATATAGGAGCTAACAGCTCAAATATATGCACCAGACTTGTCAACGTTTGAATAATCTGATGAATCGGAAAGGCAACAAATATCTTATATTGCCCCTCATTTAGCTTAACACACCTGATTGGCTTTTGAGATAAAGTTGTGTCGGTAAAATTAAATAAATTCACCGGCGCATTTTTCAAAGGGAAGGAAAGTGTATCATCCTGAAGATTTGCCGACTTAAATACTATCTTGTCTTTAGCGTTAATCTGAATGTAGTTGTTTCTTTGATTGAGCGCAACTTCATTGTAAATAACATCCCAAATTAGGTCTTCGGGACTTGCATAAACTGAATCCGGTACGAAGTTATCTATATCCTTATGTTTCTCGACAACATGGTGCAATATTGCTTTGGCTTGGTTTTTCAGACCAAGGTCAAGGTTATCTAAAAGTGTATTATATAGGTAAAGATAGATCAATGCCCCCCAACAAAATTTCCAAAATTAAAAATAATGATGAGTACCAGATAGTAGCCTTAAATCTTGTAGAAGAAACGAAAAGTCTTAGCTTATTCATAGCTGTACGATAAATAATTATTCATCTTTTATTATGTATCCAATCCCTCGTATAGTATGAATTAGCGGTTTATCAAAATTGTTATCAACTTTAGCGCGAACTTTATTAATATAAACATCTATAATATTTGTTTCAGGATCAAAATGGTATTCGTACACATGTTCAATCAATTTTGTCCTTGAAACTACTTTGTTTGAATTTCTCATCAGATATTCTAAAATAGCATATTCTTTCGGAGTTAAAAGAATTTCCTGCTCGCCTCTTAAAACTTTATGCGATTGCAAATCAAGAACTAACTCACCAACATGAAGTGTCGGAGTTTTCGATGATTCATGTCTTCTTAATAAAGCTCTTATTCTTGCTACTAATTCTTCAAATGCAAAAGGCTTTGTAAGATAATCGTCCGCACCCGCGTCCAATCCTTCTACTTTATCTTTTAAGCTGTCTTTTACGGTTAGCATCAAAACCGGCGTTATAATCTCTCTCTTCCTGATTTCTTTCAGAAGAGAAATACCGTCAATGAACGGAAGCATTATATCCATTATTATTGCATCGTAATCTTCTGAAGTTGCCATCTTTAAGCCTTCTTTGCCGTCTAATGCAATGTCAGCGGTAAAATATTCTTCCTCCATTCCTTTTTTTATGAAGGAAGCTACTTTTTTTTCGTCCTCTACTATTAAAATTCTCATTTAAAAGCTTGTTTGAAAATTGAAATTAAGATTTGAAGATAACCCTGTCGGATTACCAAAATCAACCGAGAAATTCCAGCTTGTTTCATCCGCTTGTCTTTTATTGAACAAAGCAACCAATCGGGCTGCATTAATTGCACTTGCAATCCGGTTTAATATTAATGCTCCCACTACAAATCTTAAATTGTTTTTTGCTTGCTCGCTGGAATACCACATGTTACGGTATGTCTTTCGCTGGTTGTCTGTTTGCCAATTCCAGTAATATTGTGCTCCGTACATTTGATTGAAAGTTCCGGATAAAACCTGCGTGTTATTGTATTGGTCAATGTTGGAATAATCCCCGATTGTTGCATAGTAAGAATCACCTTTACCCTGCGCATTTACTCCTCCTGTTGTAACTGCATATGCTTTATACCGGTCTTGAAGCCAACTGCCGTATGTGTTCATACCGAAATAAATTCCCCACAGTGCGCCGTCAGCTACGGTAAAATATTTTCCGCTGGAATAAGAATCTGCGTAAAGTTCTCCCATCCCTGGTAAAATTGCCGATAGTAAAATTGCAAGTCCGGCATTCTTTTTACCGTAGGTGGAGCTGATAAATGATATTTGCCGAGGTACTCTATCCGGCTGATTTTTTATGATTGAATTTTCTAAAAGTAATTGCTTTGTAGAAGTAAGTGCTTGTGGAAAATAATTTGCTGAAAACAGTAAAACGAATAAAAGAATTTTTTTCATGTTTTTAATCTCAATTTTATGATTAACAAGCAATTAATTCAATTGATTTTTGTATGCCTTTTATTTTTCCTTCGCATAAATTACCATTTTTTACGTTTGTAATTTCTACTCTTGAAATCTCATTTACCAATGAAGTAGCAAATTTATGGGAAACACGAACATAGTTGGAAGAAAAGCCTTTTATTGTGCCGTGGTCATTTTCTGCTTCGAATAAAATTTCTAATTCCTTTCCGATCATCTTTCCATAAAACTCTTGCTTCTTTTTTTCACTTAATATTCTAAGCATATTTGTTCTTCGCTTCCTTTCAAAGACATTCACTTCGCCATCCATCGTGATTGCTTTAGTATCCGGGCGCTCCGAGTAAGTGAAAACATGTAAATATGAAACTGGTAAATCGCGAAGAAAATTATAGGTTTCTAAAAAATCATTTTCAGTTTCTCCCGGAAAACCGGTGATTATATCTACTCCGATTCCTATATCGATAATTTTATTATTGATTTTCTCGATTAAACTTTGATAATATGATATTTTGTATCGCCGTTGCATTAATTTTAAAATCTTTGAACTACCGCTTTGGAGCGGTATGTGAAAATGTTTGCACATTTTATTACTTTGCGATGTAAGGTTGATTATTTCATCCGATAGTAAGTTTGGCTCAATTGAGCTAATTCTAATCCTAAAATCTCCGGGTACTTCAATCAATTTAAGAAGAAGGGTGTATAAGTTTGTTTGGTAAGCAGTTCCGTAATCACCCACATTCACGCCGGTAAGGATAATTTCTTTATACCCTGATTTAACTAAATGTTTGAATTCAGAAATCAATTCTTCCGGTTTCATGCTTCTACTTTTACCGCGAGCTAATGGAATTGTGCAGAATGTACATTTATAATCACATCCATCCTGAATCTTAAAATAAGCCCTGGTCCTATCATCGGCGTCAGTTGATTGAGCTTTCCCAAATTCATTTAGATCTTGTAAGGGGGAAACAAAAATGCATGCTAAGTCTTTTTTCCCAAAATCATTTATAAGCGAAAATAGGTTCAGTTTTTCTTTACTTCCGAGAACTACATCAACACCATCAATTTTGGCAATTTCTTCC
>JAJYOQ010000361.1 GCA_021796135.1 Bacteroidota bacterium | reverse complement strand
CTTTTATTTGGGAAAACTTTAATATATCAAATTATCAACTTTCAAATTTTCCGAATCAATCTTAAAATTAAATTTACATTTATCCGTTACATGCGGACAATAAATAAGATATATTATCGGAATTTTGTTCGGGAAAATTAACTGGGAAAATTAGTTCAATGGCTGCAAGATATTTCTTTATTTTATTATTTATAACAATTTTATCTGTTTATCCAAATTACGTTTATCCTCAAACCGATAATAAAGAGAGCCTTGCTTCATCATCATGCGCGCTTGCTGTAAACGGTATCGAAGGTTCCACCTCTGATTCTGCAATTATAAAAAACGACAAAATGCCCGGAAAAAACAAAATTCAGATTTTACCTGCAAACCAATTCATGCTTGCTGACAAACAAAGATACACTATAGATGGCGAACCCCCTTATATAAACACAAAAATCAAACCACTCGAATTCACTATATTCAGTACTTGTATGGCAGGTGTCTTTGTCGCACAGCATGAAGCACAGCAAAGCACAATATGGAAAAGGACGGGTCCCTTCAATGTATCAGAAGACGGTAAATTCTCTGCTTATCTTGATAAAGGCGGTCACTTCTTTGGCACTTTTATGCCCTCTTATGTTTTCAGCGAGATATTAATGGAATCGGGCTTCAGTTGGGATGAAGCCACATTAATTGGCGGTTCGCTTGGATTCGCATATACAACTTATGTCGAAATTCTCGATGGCTTAAGCCTTGATTGGGGATTTTCACCTACAGACTGGTTCGCCGATGTAACGGGAGCGTCATTTTTTATTGCCCAGCATTACATACCATTCCTTCAAAATTTTACACCGAAATTTATGTATGTTAAACCGTCGTGGCACCATGAATATGACAGAAGGGAGGCAATGTCATTTATTGATAATTATAGTTGCCAGACATTTTACATGGGAATTAACATGCACAATATTCTGCCGGAAAGCATAAATCATTACTGGCCCAAATGGCTAGACCTTAGTGTCGGGTACGCTGTTTACAGTTTATCGTCAAGTTTTACAGAACATAATGCCGAATTAATATCGGATGATTCTCATTTCGGTAAAGTCTACGGTAACCAAAAATTTCTGATTTCTCTGGATTATAATCTTATCGAGCTTTTACCCGATGGTCCCGGATGGTGGAACTGGCTGAGGCAGTCACTTAACTATTTCAAGTTTCCCTCGCCGACACTTGAAATTGGAAAAAGAAGCACGAAATTTTTCCTTCTATATCCTTTTTATCTTCAAATCGGTAATTTCAGATTTTAATTTCAATTGGAAAAAATGAAGAAAATATTCCTAAATACAAAGTATCTCATTATCATATTTACTGTGTTATTATCATCAGTATTTAAAGTATTTCCCCAGACAGAGGATAAACCTGTCGAGCATGAATTTTGGCTAAATGCCCAGGCAGGGGCTTCTCTCGGAGACCAATACCTCAATGTAATGGCTTCTTCCCTCGATGTCTCATATCAAATTGATGGTCATTGGTTCAGCGGTGTCCGTGGTTATCTCGGTGGAAGTAATTTCAAAAAAAACGGGAGCGGAACGACAATAGAGGATTTGGGATGCATGGTCGGATGGTTTTCACAAGAAAAAGATTTCAAGCTCTTCACCTTGGCAGGTGTCTCATATATTCATGCTCAATATTTCGGGAAAGATTATTTCTATACTGTTGGTGTGCCTTTTGAAGCCGGAGTATTTTATTCACCTCATCAAGTTGGTTTCGGTGTATCGGTTCATGGCAACATCAATGGAAAAATAAAATATTACGGCGTAACTGTTGGGCTTATAGTAAGGTTCTATTGATACTATTAAGAATCTTATACAAAATTAAATTGTAAAAGTTGTAAATAAATTCATAATTTTGTAATCTTTTTAAAAGCCACCTTAGCTCAGCTGGTAGAGCAGCTGATTTGTAATCAGCAGGTCGTTGGTTCGAGTCCGACAGGTGGCTCGCAGAATAGATCCGCTTTGGCTATAGCTGAAGCGGATTTCTTGTATAAATAATTAACTCTCTTTTTCTTTTTATAGGTAAGCTGGAATTTTTTGAATTGAGAAAATAATACAGAAAGAAATCAAACTTCAAAAAATATTTATACGTCAAAATAAGTACATAATGGACAAAATTAGAATTATAAAAAAATATTAATATATGGCTGACATTTTAATCATAGCTTTAATTGGACTTTGTGCCGGCGTTCTTGCGGGCATGTTCGGCATAGGGGGCGGAGTGGTAATGGTTCCAGCTTTGCTCCTTGCATTGAATTTTACATTAATCAGGGCAAACGGCACTTCCCTGGCAGCACTTATGATGCCCGTAGGAATATTCGCCGTCATAGCCTATTACAAAAAGGACCTGCTGGATGTCAAGGTTGCTGCCATATTAGCTTTAGGCTTGCTGGCGGGAGTGCTGTTCGGTGCAAGAATTGCCCTGGAACTCCCGGTAAAGCTCCTGAAGCAAATTTACGGTGTATTCCTTTTAGGTGTATGCTGGGATTTTTTTGAATTACAGACAATTATTAAAAAGAAATTCAACAACCATAATTCTACTGCAGCACAAGACGAATCGGCAGACAAGGAGAGAAAATTACCTTTTTATTTCCTCCTGCCTTTCGGTTTATTTGCAGGTGTCTTATCCGGCATGTTCGGCATCGGCGGCGGCTTAGTTATAGTTCCCATGCTCGTTACAATAATGAACTTCAATACTAAAAAAGCAGTCGGAACCTCTCTCGGTGCATTGCTTCTTCCGGTTGCCCTGCCTGGGGTAATAATGTACTATAATGCGGGCCAGATAAATATCAGCGATGCCGCATTGCTTGCCGCAGGATTAGTCATAGGTTCGATTATCGGAGCAAAAATAACCCTGTCCATGTCCCTGACAATAGTAAAGAGAATCTATGCCCTTTTCCTTTTGGCTATGAGCATAGAGTTTATTGTGTCGGGGTTTATGTAATGAGGAATGAATTGATACTTTAAAAATTTTCGTTTTCTTTTAAATTATTTTTGTAATTTAGTGAAATCTTATAATAAAAAGTAAATTAGAAATCAAAACTTATAAAATTAGGAAAATGACTTTCAATAGAAAAAATAAATTACAACAAGCAAGCCAAAGCAAGAAATTAATCTCTAAAAAAAAGAATTATCAAAATAAATTAAAAAAAAATAAAATTAGTGAGCCTCTATTTGCATATATTTTTCAAAAAAGTAGAATTGAAGATGAAAATTGGGATTTTCGAAAAGCAAACACAAAAGAATATACTCATTGTTTCCATCCTTACCCTGCAATGATGATCCCTCAAGTTGCAAGAAGAATTCTTGAATTATTTGGAAAAAATTCTAAACTACTTTTTGATCCTTATTGTGGAACCGGAACATCACTAGTTGAAGCCAACATTAGAGGAATTAATGCTGTTGGAACTGATTTGAATCCTTTAGCAAGATTAATTGCAAAAGCTAAAACGACGAAACTTGATATTCAAGTATTGGATTTGTTCTTGCAAGATTTTATGAATTTATTTTTTTCAATAAATTTTAAAATTGAAAAATTAAAATCTTTAATTATTCCTAATATTTTTAATATTGATTTTTGGTTTGCAAAAGATGTTCAGCAAAAGTTGGCTGTATTACTTCAATATATTGAGAATATAAATGACACTACAATTAAAAATTTTTTTAAAGTTGCCTTTAGTGAAACTGTTCGTGAAGTATCATTTGTTAAACAAGGAGAATTTAAACTTGTACGTGAAAAAAATCTCAATAATAAACAGGATTTAGATGTATTTGGTATTATGATCACAAAATTGTCAAGAAATAAACAAGGATTAATTGAATTTATTAAATCATGTAAAAATGATTCAAGTACTTTAATTTATGACTTTAATACAGTTGATTTAATTCCACAAAATAAATTAGATGAAAATAGTGTTGATATTATTGTCACTTCACCACCTTATGGAGATTCACGAACAACGGTTGCTTATGGTCAATTTTCTAGACTATCAAATGAGTGGTTAGGTTTCAAGGAAGCAAACCAAATTGACAATAATTTGATGGGTGGGAAAAAGAGGAAACATAATCATGTTTTTAAATGTGATTTATTGAATGATATAATATATTCTATTCAAAAACAAGATAAAGAAAGAGCAAGAGATGTAATTTCTTTCTATGAAGATTATGAAAAATCAATAATTAATATTTCGTCCGTAATAAAGAAAAAAGGATTTGTATGTTATGTTGTAGGAAACAGAACAGTTAAAGGTGTAAAAATTACTACAGATGAAATTACTAAAGAAATGTTTAAAGAAAATGGTTTTACATATATTGAAACAATTGCAAGAAACATTCCAAATAAAAGAATGCCATTAAAAAATAGTCCATCAAACATAGTTGGTGAAACTGCATCAACAATTAAAAATGAATATATAGTCATTTGTCAGAAGAAATAGTATGCAATTAAAAGAACTAATTAAGAAGTTAATAAAACTTAAAGATATTGGTTTTATACGTACAGAACGAAAAGGACCAACGGGTATTGGTCATCTACTTGAAAAAGAACTTGGTCTTAACGAAACAAATATAGCAATCCCTGATATTGGAGGGAGGGTTGAGTTAAAAGCAACAAGACGGAATGCAAATTCATTAATTACACTTTTCACTTTTAATAGAAGTGTATGGCTAATTAAACAAATTGATATAATTAATAAGTATGGTTATACTGATGAAAAAGGAAGACAAGCATTAT
>JAJYOQ010000360.1 GCA_021796135.1 Bacteroidota bacterium | reverse complement strand
AAGATAAGTGAAACTAGCAAGTAACAAACAAGTAACAATTACGACTGTGGTAGATTCTTTAAGCTCTTCCATAGTAGGCCAGGTTACTTTTTTCATTTCTTTGACTACATCGTCAAAAAAAGCAATTATTTTTTCTTTCATAAAACTTTCCGATAAATTAAGCCGCACGTCAGGAGGGACTCGAACCCCCAACCTGCGGTTTTGGAGACCGCTGCTCTACCAATTGAGCTACTGACGTATGAATTATTTAGTTTCCTTGTGGACAGTTATTTTCTTGTCCCAACGGCAGTATTTCTTAAATTCAACTCTGTTAGGATGAAGTCTTTTATTTTTAGTAGAAGTGTAATTTCTTCTTTTACACTCCGTACATTCTAAGGTAATTATTTCTCGCATAGATTTAACTTAATTTTTAAATTGAAGTTTTTAAAGTTTCTGTAACCCGATAAATTATTATACTAAATCACTGATAAAAAATTTAGCAATTATTCTTGAGCTGACGACCGGGATTGAACCGGTGACCTCATCCTTACCAAGGATGTGCTCTACCAACTGAGCTACGTCAGCAATAAACCAAAGATCATTTATTGCTTGAGCGGGAGACGGGACTCGAACCCGCGACCAACAGCTTGGAAGGCTGTGACTCTAGCCAACTGAGTTACTCCCGCAAGATTAAAAATCTAAATAATTAGAATTTTAAGCTGCAGTTTTCATTTCATTTTCTGAAAGAACAAAAAAAATAGCACAGTGGGCGGCGAGGGATTCGAACCCCCAAAGGCGTAAGCCAACGGATTTACAGTCCGCCCCGGCTCTCCAACTCCGGCGTCCGCCCGGTTTTTCAAACGAGCCACAAATATATTTTTATTTAAAGAAAAATGCAAATAAAAAATTACATAAGGGAGTAAAAGAATGACATTTTTACCGCTTTTTTGCTTTTTGACTAATTATTGCCCTAATGTTTCCACAACTCTCTATCTAAACTTCTGTATTGGATAGCTTCACTCAAATGTTGAGGTAAAATATTTGCAGAATTATCAAGATCGGCAATCGTTCTGCTTACCTTAAGAATCCTATCATATGCTCTTGCTGAAAGTCCAAGTTTTGTCATTGCCATTTTTAGTAATTCAGAGCTGGCAGTATCAAGTTTGCAAAATTGTCTTACTTCCTTTGTACCCATATCTGCATTATTATAAATATTTCGTGATTCCGCAAACCTATTAATTTGAATTTCTCTTGCATTAATAACCCGCTTTCTTATTTCTGCAGAAGATTCAGTTTTAATTTGAGAAGACAATTCTTTATATTTTACGGCTGGAACCTCAATATGAATATCAATTCGGTCAAGTAGAGGTCCCGAAATCTTAGCCATATATTTTTGAATTTGCGGAGGAGCACAAGTGCATTCCCTCGCCGGATCAGTGAAATATCCGCAAGGACATGGATTCATAGCAGCGGCTAACATAAAATTTGCAGGGAATTCTAAGGACAGCTTTGAACGGCTTACTGTAACTCTTGAATCCTCAAGGGGTTGCCTTAGTACTTCAAGTACATTTTTTTTGAATTCCGGCAATTCATCAAGAAACAATACTCCATGGTGAGCAAATGAAACTTCCCCCGGACGGGGGAAAGATCCTCCTCCGACTAAAGCAGCATCTGAGACCGTGTGATGAGGATTCCTGAATGGTCGTTCCGTTATTAGTGCTAATTCTTTCGGAATTATTCCTGCCACAGAATGTATTTTCGTTGTCTCTAGAGCTTCATCAAAAGACATCGGCGGAAGTATTGTAGGAACTCTTTTTGCTAACATTGTTTTTCCCGAACCAGGCGGACCTATCATTAAAATATTATGAGATCCCGCAGCTGCTACTTCCAATGCTCGTTTAACGTTTTCCTGCCCCTTTACATCCGCAAAATCCAAATGATATTGATTTACACGGGAAAAAAGTTCCTCTTTTTGGTTGCACGTTTTTTCCTTATCAATCTCCCGATTTATAAATTGAACAACCTCTTTAAGGTTAGACATTCCATAAACTTCTATTCCATCGACAATTGCTGCCTCTTTAGCTGATTCTACCGGAAGAATTATTTTTTTAATGCCCCGTTTCTTTGCTTCTACTGAAATAGGTAAAGCTCCCTTAACCGGTCGAAGTGTGCCGTCTAGTGACAACTCACCCAGAAACACCGTATCTCCTAAATCAGACTCTGAAATGATTTCTGTTGCCGCTAAGATTCCGACTGCAATTGGCAAATCGAAAGAACTGCCTTCTTTCTTAATATCTGCCGGAGCTAAGTTAATCGTATATTTCTTGATTTGGAATTGGTAGCCGCTGTTTTTTATTGATGAAATAACCCTTTCACGGCTTTCTTTAACAACACTATCGGGTAAGCCCACTATTATAAATCCGGGTAAATGTTTTTCAACATTCGTTTCAACTTCAATGAGATAGGCATTTATACCGATTGTAGCGCTGGACAAAATTTTAGAAAGCATTTTCCCCCTTTCATCTTTTTAACTATAAAAAAGATTTCTTAAAAGTAAATAAATTTACTTGTAGAAATTTATTTAAAAATATGCTTTAATAAAAATTAATTTGAATTTATTATTAACTGTTTTTGTTTTTAACATTGGTAATTTTTTACAGGTTTATAGTAAAGACTTGGAAAATGTAAACCTCGAAATATTTTAAGTTCAACTTCAGAAAATTAAGTTCCATTATTATTGGATATCAATTCCTTATCATACACATTTTGCATATTTTGAAGAAGCTAAGACTGTGTTTTTTGACGAGAATGCTAGACTCATTTCAGATCCTGAACATTCAATTAATGAAGAAAGATTTATTTTACTGGGTGTTTCTAGTAATTTAAAACTCCTTACTGTTGTTCATAATTACAAAGAAAATGATGAAATTATCCGAATAATTTCTGCAAGAAAAGCAACAAAATCTGAAATTAAATATTACTATGAGGTAAAATAAAATGAAGAAAGAATATGATTTTTCAAAATCAACTATAAATCCATATGTAAAGAAACTTAAAAAGCAAATATCAATTCGTCTGGAGAATGATACGGTTGAATATTTTAAGAAATTAGCTTCTGAAACTGATATTTCCTATCAGAACTTGATGAATATGTACTTAAGAGAATGCGCTAAAAAGAATAGAAAACCGCAGATACATTGGCAGTAATATGTTTACTCAATATCTTGCTACACTACATAATGATTTTGATGCTAAGAATAGAATATATCGCTCGAACTTAGGTTACCAAATCGAAACAAAAAGTAAAAAACCTATCTGAATTTAATAAATTAACGCAAAGTTCATTTTTGAGAAGTATCATTTTCTTACAACTTATAACCTAGCGATATTGAAACTGCATTTAGATAAGCGCCTAGATAAATTTCAGTAATACTTTTTGCGTAGCGCACATCCAATAGAAATCGCTTATAAGAAAAAGTGACTCCTGCTAAAAGACTATAACTCAAAAAAGATGGCATGGTTCCTAATGTAACTGGATAAAAGGGCAAATTTATTCTGTTATAATAATAGTTTGGATTTGAATCATGAATGCTTTTTGTAAAATCCACAATATCGAAAGATAAAATACCGCCTCCATACAACTGCGCCTGAATGTGTTGGGTTAATAAATAATGCAGTTTAACAGTGTGTGGCAGTTCTAAATAATACCCATACATTTCCCGGTCACTTATGTCCCATATTTCAGCCGGATTGACTTCTGAGTATATAACCTTGTTACGTATGAATACTCCTTTTACTGAAATATTTGTTTCCAATCCCATAGAAAAATAATAGCTGCGAGTTGAATCTTTTGCTATATCCCAGTCTTTATAGTAGCCAATAAACGGGCCTGCAAAATTATCATGCTGTGTCCCGCCGTAATTTGCATTTGTTCCATAGAAGTTTGAAATGTTTATTCCGGCTTTAATTCCGGATTGTGCAAAGACATTCAAATTAATTAAACAGGAAAAAAATATAATGTATTTGAATTTCATTTAATTCTTTAGATTATGTTTTTTAATAATTAGAATGCTAATACTAAATGAAAGTATAAAAAACACATATTTGTGAAATGACGTTGTAATTGTAAAACGTGATTTGAAATCTAAACTTTCCCCGCTCTCTCCTGCTAATAAAATTTTTATTTATACTGTCTAAGAAACTCTATCCTGTCTTTTAGCTGATTTACAGGTGTTAATAATTTACTTTTCCCATATATTGCATCTTCACGACTGCTAAAAGCTAGTTCATAATCTTTACTCATTACAATTGCTTCTTCGGGACAGACTTCTTCACATAATCCGCAGAAAATACATCGGAGCATATTTATTTCAAATTTAACGGGATATCTTTCTTTCTCACTTTCGGTTTCGGCTGCTTGAACTTCAATAGCCAATGGAGGGCATACTCTTGAACATAATCCGCAAGCAACACATCTTTCTACTCCGTTATTTTCCATAACTAATACCGGTCTGCCTCGGTAGGATCCCGTAGGAATAAACTTCTCTTCAGGATATTGCATCGTATACTTAGGACTGATCATATTCTTAAACGTTAACGCCAATCCTTTGGCAATTTCGGGAATGTACATCTTTTCCCAAAATGTTAAATCTTTTTTTCTTCTTTTTACAGGCATTATTTCTCCGAAATATATATTTCGTTTTTTAATTTCAAACTAAATCTTGAATATCATAATTAAAGCAGCAACCCAAATAATATTTATTAGTGAAAGTGGAAACATTACCTTCC
>JAJYOQ010000359.1 GCA_021796135.1 Bacteroidota bacterium | reverse complement strand
AAAGAAAATATTATGATACTTTCATTTAAGAACGTCGAATATAACTACCCGAATCAACCGGTTTTTTCTGATTTAAACTTTAATTTAGAACAGAATGAATTCTGTTTTCTTATCGGGAAAAGCGGCTCGGGCAAAAGTACCTTTCTCCAAATGATTTATATGAATATCATTCCTAAATACGGCAGAATTATATTCGATAAGTTTGATTCACAAACTATAAAATCGCGGGAACTTCCGCTTTTGAGAAGAAAATTGGGAATTATCTTCCAAGATTTCAAACTATTGAACGATAGAAACTTATATGATAATCTCGCATTTGTTATGGAGGCGACTAATAAATCAAGAAGTGAAATCAGAAAAAGAGTTAATGACGCTTTGACGGATGTTGGACTTTCCCATCGCAGGTATAGTCTTCCTAAGGAACTTTCGGGGGGAGAGAAACAACGAGTAGCAATTGCAAGAGCATTAGTAAATGATCCAGTGCTCATTTTAGCCGATGAACCCACCGGAAATTTGGATCCGGCTACTTCATTAGAAATCCTGGAAATATTAAAGAAAATTAATTCCCGCGGTACTGCTGTAATTTTTGCAACTCATAATTACGATCTCATTAAAAGCTTTAATACAAAAATAATAAAGATTGAAGACGGCAAAGCATTAAATGTAATTTTGAAACCTAAGCAATAACTTTGTTATCCCGTGTTTTTTTTAATTCATTAATTATGTTATTAGTAACTTGTTCAATAGGCAAAAGTCCGTCAATATATATTTCATTCTTTTTATCTTGAAAATAAGCTAAGACCGGTTCGGTCGTTTCTTTATAAATTCTAAGTCTATTTCGAATAACATTTTCTTTGTCATCATTCCTCTGATAAAAACTATCTTCAGTACCGCAAACCGGGCAGGCTGACAGGTCTTTAATGTCATTAAAATTAAATATATTACCGCAGTTCTTGCATGCACGGCGGTTGGTTAATCTTCTTACAATTTCTTCTTCATTTGCACTAATTATGACAATCCTTGCATCATTAATTTTCAACTGCTCGAATAACTCATCTAATTCTTTAGCTTGTAATAAATTACGCGGAAACCCGTCCAATATAAATCCTTTTGAGCATTTATTTTGAATTAAATTGTCCCGAATTAAAGAAATCATTATCTCATCGGAAACTAATTCTCCTTTTTTCATAGCTGATTGTGCGGCTATGCCTAGCGGAGTTTGCTCTTCAACGGCTTGTCTTAATATATCTCCGGTAGATATATGAGGAATGCCTAAAGTGTTAGAAATAATTTTTGCCTGCGTACCCTTGCCGACTCCCGGTGAACCAAATAAAATAATTCTCATCTTATTTCCCTCGATGTTTATTTATTAATTTGTTGATCAATATATTTAAATGAGTTAATTGTAATGCTCATTTCGAATTTTAAAGAAAAATTTTCTCAAAAGCTCCTGGCTCTCCTGAGAATATATTCCTGAATATAATTTTATTTTATGGTTTACTTTACCTTCTTCCGCAAGGTTGTATAAGGAACCGCATGCACCGTATTTCGGGTCGAACTCAGAGAAATAAATAGTCCTTATTCGGGCATTTAATAAGGCTCCGGTACACATTACACAAGGTTCAAGAGTTACGTAAATATCGCATTCGTTTAAGCGCCAATTCCCTAGAAAATTTGCGGCAGCAGTTATTGCAATCATTTCAGCGTGGGCTGTCGGATCTTTTAAACTCTCGGTTTGATTATATCCTTTGCCTATAATCCTTCCATTGTTAACTACTACTGCACCAACAGGCACTTCATTAAATTCTAAAGCATTTTCAGCTTCTTTTAGAGCTGAAAACATATATTTATAGTCTTTTTTGTCGAAGATCATGAAATATTATTGCTTAATTTTTGTACGCCCGGAAGGATTCGAACCCTCAACCCTTTGATCCGAAGTCAAATGCTCTGTCCAGTTGAGCTACGGGCGCATCATAAAATATTTTATTCTTGGTAAAGATACATTTTCGAATAGGGAAAAGTCAAACGATTATTTATGTTATGTAAAATTGTATAGTGTTTTTTCCCATTTAATTAATTATTAATTTAAGCAAAATGAACTTGAAATATTTTTATATTGTCCAAATTTTTGTCCTGCTCTTTACTTCAAGTGTTAGAATTAATGCTCAAATCCTGGAAACCGGGACTTCTCCTGCAAGTTTAGTCAAAAGACCAGTTAAATCCGAAATGATTTTAAGTAAATCAGCGTTATCAAACACTGCAGGTACATCAATCAACTTATTTGGTAATATTGGTAATAATTTTTTAGATAGTTTTAAAGGAAATAACTTATATTATCATCTTGCGGCAATAGCTTCAACAGCTTTAATTGTAAATTCCAATATCGATTATAATGTGGAAAGCTATTTTAATCAGCATGAAGAATTCGGCAAATGGGGAAGACCGGTAATTTTTACAGGGATGTTCCTTCCCTTTATTGCTGGAGGATCATTATTTGCATATAGCAAAATTAAAAATGACGATGAAACTTTAGGTGCATCTTATGCAGTATTCCAGGCAAGCTTATTGGAACTTTTATATAACTCTACACTAAAAGCGATTACGGGCAGGCCTGGCCCAAATTGGAGAAATAACAAGGATATGGAGAGTTTAAGCAAAACTTTTAGGTTCGGCTTTTTACGCGGAGGCATTTTCTGGGGCTGGCCTTCAGGACATACTTCAACAACGATGGCTGTCGTCTCAGCATTAACAAATTATTATCCTGATAAGACATGGTTAAAAATTGTCGGGTATACTTTGGTTGGATACACTATATTTGGTGTATCTTCAGTAAATCGAGGGGGCATGCATTGGTTTTCTGATGCTATTGCGGCAGCTTTAATGGCTTATGCTGTCGGTTCAAGTGTTGGGAAATATTATAGGAATTTATATAACCTTAAACATCCTCCACCGAACATAATCTCAAACAATCGCATTTCGTCTCAAGGTTTACCAATTGGTTTTAGCTTTTCATTGCAATTTTAAACTAGCTGAAAAGATAGCTGACTAATACTCAATCTTCATCATTTACCTTCAGAGCCAGTAATGCTGCTGCTATAAATGAGATTCCACCTAGAAGTAATGCATAAATTGCCTGACCTCCGAATAAATTCTTTACAAAAAATCCAAGTATTGCAGCTGCGGTGATTTGCGGAATTACAATGAAAAAATTAAATATCCCCATGTAAACACCCATTTTATTTGACGGAAGAGATCCAGTCAAAATAGCGTATGGCATTGCAAGAATTGATGCCCATGCCAAACCAATACCTAATTCGGAAATTAGAAGTAAATGAGGGTCTTTAATAAAATAAAAAGAAGCCAAACTTATTCCGCCAATTGCTAAACTAATTGAATGTACGCTTTTTCTGCTCATCTTTTTTGACAACCATACCAGCACAAAAGCCATGACAGCTGCAAAACCATTATAAACAGCCATTAAAACACCGACCCAGTCAGCGCCTTTGTTGTATAGTTCAGAAGAGGGATCTGTAGCATTATATATATGATGAGCAACCGCAGGAGTTGTATAAATCCACATTGCAAATAATGCAAACCAGGAAAAAAATTGGACATAGGAGAGCTGAACCATTGTTTTTGGCATCTTGTAAAGATCATTCATAACAGTTACTAACCCGCCGCGGGAGATATTCCCGGAGTTAGATTTTCCTTTATTGAGAGATAAGAATGCGGTAAAAATTTGAAGCAATCCGAACGCTGTGATTCCTAAAAAGAAAACAGCTAGACCATAATCCATATAAATGAAATAGAAGAAAACTAAAAAGAGTACTATTCCCGATACAGCCCAAAGTATGCCCCGATTAAGAAATATACTGTGGTCTATAAAATTATTACTATTTATACTAGACGCAGATTTTTCTTCTTGCTGGCTATATTTTTCTAATTGTTCCGGGGGATATTCTTTTGAACTTAATACAGTCCATAATACGGCGATGAAAAATACCGAACCGCCAATATAAAAAGATAGTTTTACTGACTGAGGAACAATTCCTTCAGGCGCTACATTGCTTACTCCAAACCAATTTGTCATAATATATGGAAGAGCAGAAGCTACAACTGCACCTACTCCAATAAAAAAACTCTGCATGGAAAAACCTATAGTCCTTTGGTCAGCTGGAAGCATGTCCCCGACAAAAGCTCTAAAAGGTTCCATTGAAATATTAATTGAGGCATCCATAATCCATAACATCCCGGCAGCCATCCATAGGACAAAGGAATTAGGCATTACAAATAATGCGAGTGAAGCAAGTATTGCTCCCGATAAAAAATAAGGTCTTCTTCTTCCAAGCTTACTCCAGGTTTTATCACTCATGTGGCCAATAATTGGCTGAACGATCAAACCTGTAATTGGAGCAGCAATCCATAAAAGTGGAATAGCATCTATCTTTGCTCCGAGGGTCTCAAAAATTCTGCTGACATTTGCATTTTGAAGTGCAAAACCGAACTGAATTCCTAAAAATCCAAAACTCATATTCCAGATTTGCCAGAAATTTAAATGCGGTTTTTTCATAATCCATCTTTCTATTGATATGTTGTATGATTGAATGGAAAAGTTCATTATCATATTCAGCTTCCACAAAAAATCTGGCTAATCTTTCCCGGTCGGTCAATCTTCCCGTCTGTAACATAATTGCCATTAAGTATTCTGCCTTTAGAATATATGTTTTCTCATTGAAGATATTTATTTCAACTCTATTTTGTAAAGCATCTTTAACAAGTTCGTTATATGCCAATAAAAACTGAAC
>JAJYOQ010000358.1 GCA_021796135.1 Bacteroidota bacterium | reverse complement strand
GTCTTGCAACGTTGGGTATCTGGAATTCGTTTTGTATTTTTATTTCAGTAAAAAGTTTTAATAAAAATGTTTATCTAATTATTTAGCGGGGATAAATCTTTGGTTACTAAATATCTTCAACAATTATTTAAGAAATTTCAAAAGGGAGATGCTACTGAAATATCATATTACTCAACCTTCGAAAAATTTATAAAAGACTTTTCTGCTTCAAAGAGGAATAAGCAGATTGAAGTTACAACCATTCCTAAGAAGACTGAAGCTGGCAATCCTGACTTTAGAATTTGGGACGGCAAACAAAAGATTGTTGGCTACATTGAAGCTAAGGATTTAGATATTGATTTAGACAGAGTCGAAGATTCTGATCAGATAGAAAGATATATTTCAACATTTCCTAACGTCATTCTAACAAACTTTACTGAATTTAGACTTTATAAAGATGGTAGACTTATAGATAAAGTTTCAATTGCGCGTCCTTATGTTTTTAAGAAATTAAAAACTGTACCACCTGCAGAACATGAAGATGATTTATATAAGCTTCTTGAGAAGTTTTTAGACTTTTCATTTCCTAAAACATATACCGCAAAATCTCTTGCTGTTGAGCTTGCAAAAAGGACTAAGTTCTTGAAAGATGAAATTGTAAGCGAAGAACTTAAAGCAGGTACAGAATCTATTCACGGATTTTATGAAGCCTTTAAAGAGTTTTTAATTGCCGGTATAAGCGAAAATGAATTTGCGGATTTATATTCTCAGACTATTACTTACGGTTTGTTTGCTGCACGTCTAAGAGCCGAAAAAGATTTTAACAGAAAGCTTGCTTATTCTTTTATCCCTAAGTCTATCGGAATACTGAGAGATGTTTTCAAGTTTATATCATTTGAAGACTTGCCTCAATCGATGGAAGTAATTATTGATGACATCGCAGAAGTTCTATCCGTAGCAGATGCAAAAAAGATTCTCGACCAATATTACCATGAAGGAAAGGGAAACGATCCGGTATTACATTTTTACGAAACATTCCTTTCTGTTTATGATCCGGCAACAAGGGAAAAGCGTGGAGTTTATTATACTCCTGAGCCGGTTGTTTCATTTATTGTCCGGTCAATTCATCAAATACTAATAGATAAGTTCAAAATGTCAGATGGACTTGGTTCAAAAGAAGTTATATTGCTTGATCCTGCGGGCGGTACATTGGGTTTTCTTGCAAAAGCGATTGAGGTTGCGTTAAATGAAGTAAAGAAAAAATATGGTGCAGCCATTGTATCACCAACTATCAAAGAACTAATACTGGATAATTATTATGCATTTGAACTAATGATGGCGCCATATGCAATCGGACATATGAAAATGTCCTTCCTCCTGGAAGAACTCGGTTACAGAATGAAAGATGATGAGCGAATAAAATACTATTTAACAAACACTCTTGAAATGAAGGAGCTTGATGAAACAAAATTTCCAGGAATGTCTTCTCTCTCTACTGAAAGCCATGAAGCCGGTAAAGTAAAAAAGCAAGTCCCGATTCTTGTTGTGCTTGGCAATCCGCCTTATTCCGGTCATTCATCAAATACCGGGGAATGGATTACCGACGCAATTAAAGAATATTATCAAGTTGACGGAAAGCCGCTTGGTGAAAAGAATCCTAAATGGCTTCAAGATGACTATGTAAAATTTATCCGCTTCGCCCAATGGAAAATAGATCAATCGGGCGAAGGCGTACTTGGATTTATTACAAACCATAGTTATCTCGATAATCCTACTTTCAGAGGAATGCGCCAATCTTTGATGAACAGCTTTGATGAGATTTATATTCTCGATCTTCACGGCAACAGCTTGAAGAAGGAAAAAGCGCCGGACGGCAGCAAGGACGAAAATGTTTTTGATATTATGCAGGGAGTTGCAATAGCTTTCTTCATTAAATATAAAGATGGGAAAAAGAAGCAACTTTATCATCAAGAGATTTTTGGATTAAGAGAAACTAAGTATGATTGGCTTAATAAGCACAATATAAAAAATGTTAAATGGAAAAAAATTTCCCCTAGACCGGAATTTTATCTATTTATTCCAAGTGATAACGAATTAGCAAATCATTATTATTCTTTTTACAAGATAACTGAAATATTCCCCGTTAACAGCGTTGGAATAGTAACAGCAAGAGATTCATTAACAATTGGGTGGACTAAAAAGGAAATTTGGGATAGAGTAAGAAACTTTACACGGCTTGAAACTGAACTTGCAAGACAAACATATAAATTAGGAAATGATGTTAGAGATTGGAAAGTAGAATTAGCACAAAAAGATTTAAAAGACAGCGGACTTAATGATGATAATGTAGTACCTATTTATTACCGCCCTTTTGACATTAGATGGACTTATTATACAGGACATTCTCGCGGTTTCCATTGTATGCCGAGAGGTGAAGTAATGAATAATATGTTATCTGAAAACATTGCTCTAATAACTTCAAGAATGACAAAGGGAGAAACTTTTCGTCATGCACAGGTTACAAACAAAATAACTGAAGTAATTTGCATGTCTCCTAAGACATCTAACAATGGTTTCGTTTTTCCTTTGTATTTATATCCGAATAAAAAAGAGAAGAAAAAATCTATTCCAATTCAAATAGTTATGTTTGAGCCGGAAATAAAATATCGAGTTCGTCAGCCAAATATAAATTCTGAATTAGTTGAAGAACTTAGAAGGAATTTAAAAAAAGGAATTTCACCGGAAGAAATATTTTATTTCATCTATGCTATCCTTTATAGCAATATTTATCGGACAAAATACTCAGAGTTTTTAAAGAGGGATTTTCCACGCATACCTTTCACCAAAAACTACAAGCTTTTCATTCAACTTGGCAAACTTGGTAAAGAGCTTGCTGATTTGCATTTATTAGAGTCGACTGAATTAGATGAAACAATTTCTGCTATGCGGATAGAAGGAACTAACAAAGTAGAAAATTTAAAATACGAAGACTGGAAAGTTTGGATAAATAAGGAGCAATATTTTGATAATGTAAAAGAAGAAGTTTGGCAATATCAAATAGGCGGTTACCAGGTATGTGAAAAATGGTTAAAAGATAGAAAAGGAAGAACGCTTTCAGCAGAGGAATTAAAGACTTATTGTAAAATTGTAACTGCTCTTTCTAAGACTATTGAATTGCAAAATGAGATTGATATATATTATAATGATGTAGAGAAAACAATTTAATTATTTATTATAGCGAAAGGGGTACTTTTTTAAAAAGCCGGTTTTTTCTTATTTGGTGTGTTTAAAATATTTTAGGTACTTAGCTTTTTTAATGTGTAGGGTGTTTAAATAAATTTTTAAACACCCAACTTCCTGCCTGCGGCAGTTAAATACTCCGGGGGTTTTCTTTAGGCCAGAGCTTCCTTTAGAACTGCGTACAATTGTTCCCGGGTAAAAGGTTTGGAGATATAGTGCGTACAGCCTGCGGAAATAAATTTTTCTTTTTCTCCTTGCATAGCATACGCAGTAAAGGCTATTATCGGAGTATTTTTATATGCAGGAAGCTTTCTAATTTCATTCACAGCATCTAAGCCGCTCATCCTTGAGCCTAAGTTTATATCCATGAGTATAGCATCAAATTCGTTTGATCTGCATAATTCAACTGCCTCAGCGCCGCTGTTTGTACCGCTCATTATGTATTCTTTTTTTAAATATATTTTTGTAATCGACATGGCTACTTCATCGTCTTCTACAACCAGTATTGAAGGCTTATTTTTTTGTGCACGGTTTTTTACGCCGCCGCCTATATTATAATCTTCCCTTTGCAGCCCGGCTTTAGTGCTGTTAATATTACCGGGCAGCTTAACTATAAATGTTGACCCCTTCCCTACTTCGCTTTCCACCGAAATGTTTCCTTTAAGCTTGTCCACAAATTTTCTGGTAATTGTAAGTCCTAATCCCGTGCCTTCAAAATTTCTTGCATATCCTTCGCTGGCCTGTCTGAACTCTTCGAATATAATATCCAGGCTTTCTCTGGGAATTCCGATCCCGGTATCTGCTACTTTTATAACAATCCATTTTTTCCCATTGATGAGCTCTTCCTCCGCAAGAACAGTAACCCCTCCTTTGCCGATAAACTTAACTGCATTGCTTATCAGGTTCTCAACAATTTCGGTATAAAGTCTTTTATCCAGTCTTATATTAAAACTATTAAACTTAGAATCCAGTTTGAGGAACAGTCCTTTTTTATCGGCAATGCTTTTAGACAACTTAATTATTCCCTTAATGCATTCTATAGCGTCGAACTCAGAATAGACAATATCCAGCCTGTCGGCCTCAATGCGGGAAAGGTCGAGAATAAGATTTAAAGTTTCCAGCAGCCTTCCGCCGCTATTGTAAATTGTCTCAGCCATGTCTCTAAGCTCGTCATTTTTTATTTCGGCGCTAAGTATCTGTGAAAAACCCAGTATGCCTATTAGCGGAGTTCTAAGCTCGTGACTCATATTTGCAAGGAAGCTAGATTTAAGCCGGTTCATCTCTTCGGCTTTTTCTTTTGCATTTAAGATCTCTTGCTCAATATCTTTCCTTTCCGTTATATCCAGTATGGTTCCGAAGATATAAGCAGTTTTATTGTCGTCTCCATATTCAAGCTCTGCATTTTCTAGTATCCATATTTCTTCGCCAGTAATTTTTCTGCCTTTGGTCTCGTAATTCTTAAGTTCTTTTTCTTTAATCAATTTCCGAATGAACAAATCCCTCGTCTCTTTATTAGGGTAAAAAGTATAGGCGTCGGATACAATAACTTCGTCAATGGATTTATATCCATAAATATTTGCAAAAGCC
>JAJYOQ010000357.1 GCA_021796135.1 Bacteroidota bacterium | reverse complement strand
TGATAATACTTGTGTCAATAAAAAAATGGAGTAGTGGAGGGATGGAATAATGGAGGAAGGGAATAGTGGAGTGGTGGAGGAATGGAGAGCTGGGGAAATGGAGTGATGGAAATGAGAGATGATTTCCATTAATCTATAATTCCAAAGAGTTGTTTCTGAATAAGGTGAATTAATATAATATTTACTCAATGATTTAAACTAAGGAGAATATAGCGATGCCTGATGAAATTAATTTTAACGATCCGACGCCTCTTTACGAGCAGATTGAAAAATCTATTAAGAGAAAAATCGAGATGGGAGATCTGTTACCAGGAGATCCTATCGGTTCTCAAAATGATTTGAGCAAAGAATTTAAAGTAAGCGTGATTACGGTAAAAAAAGCATTATCTGATTTAGTAAATGAAGGTATCCTGTTTACAAGAGTAGGTAAAGGAACATATGTAGCTGATCAGACACAAAAACGAATCGGCATCACAAAACAAAAAACTATAGGGCTCGTTTTAAGAGATATTAAACATCCTTTCTTTTCAATGGTAGTTCACGGGATTGAGGAAAGAGCTTATGAATTGGGTTATAATATTTTACTTTCCAGTTCATCAAACAAAATAGAAAAAGAAGAAAGTCAGATAAGCCATTTTAAGGAAATTGGCGTGGATGGATTAATTATTGCCTCACTTTCATTGGAATATAGAGCCACAGATTATATTCAAAAAATCCATAACGAAAACTTCCCATATATTATGGTTTCATACATGCATGATCCAGATTACTGGTACGTAGGTTCAGACCAGGAAATTGGGGGGTTTATCGCTACGGAACATTTAATCAAAACAGGATATAAATCTATAGGTTACGTTCATATTGGCAAAGGAAATTTGTTAAGTGAGGTTAGGAAAAATGGTTATTACCGGGCTTTAAACGAGTATAATGTACCCTACGATTCAAAGTTACTTTTCTTTTTAGGAACTGAAAATTTTGATTCAGGTTCTGATAGATTTCAACTTGGATATGAATTTGGGAAGACATTTAAATCGTTAGAGAAAAAGCCGGATGCGCTTTTTATTTATAGCGATCTTACTGCCTTAGGTTTTGAACAAGCAGCACTTGAAGCAGGAATTTCAATCCCTGATGAAGTTGCTCTTGTTGGATTTGACGATCTTGAAATGGCACGATATGCCTCAATTCCGTTAACAACTGTCAATCAGTCCGCAGAAAAGATAGGTAGAAGAGCCGTTGAAATTATTGAAAAAAGGATTAATGGCAGCGACATTGGAAACAGGACTATTCTTAAACCATCACTAATTATCAGAGAATCCTGCGGAGCGAAAAAGAAGGCTGCAGGCGGGCTAATAAATTTGCGCGGGGCTACGATATAAATGTATAAAATTAAATGGGAATTTTTTTAATAACTTTTATTGGAAAAGTATGCTATATCCGATTACAAATAAATTTAGGACAATAATTGATTTATCAGGTTTCTGGAAATTTTCTATAGATTCTGATAAAATTGGCGAAAAAGAAAAATGGTTTGAAGGACTTTGTCATAGCAAAGAGTATCAAAAATCTAATATTGAAATAGCGGTACCCGGAAGTTGGAATGAACAGTTAGAAGAAATTGGATTACTCCACTATGTTGGCAGCGCCTGGTATGAGAAGGATTTTTATCTACCCGTGGAATTAAATGGGAAGAAAATATTAATTAGAATTGGCTCTGCGGATTATAATTCAAAAGTTTGGATTAATAATAAATTAGCGGGAGAAAATAATCTCGGTTTTTTACCTTTTGAGTTGGATATTACAGACATTATTGAACCAGGGAAAGAAAACAGGGTAGTTATGCTTGTAAATAACGAGCTTAACGACGGGTCTATTCCTCAGGGGATTAAGCCCGAATATTATTCTAAAGAAAATAGGCTGCGAGAAGAAACATATCCAGCAACGAGGTTTGACTTTTTTCCATTTGGTGGAATTCATAGACCGGTCATAATATCTATTATTCCGGAAAATCATTTTGAGCAAATTAAAATTGAGACTTTCGTAAAGCCTTCGAATGAAGGTTTAGCTATCGTAAAAGTTTGGACTAACAGTCTCGCGGACGGAGAAGTATCTCTTATTATTTCAGGTGGTTCAAATCAATTAAAGAAACAAATTGAAATACAAAATAACTTCGGTGAAGCAGAAGTCGTGATATTGCAATGCAAGTTTTGGTCGAATAAAGATCCATTTTTGTACAACTTTAATTTCCAACTAATAAAGGACGGAAATATTATTGATGAATATTCTTTACCTGCCGGTATTCGGGAAGTCAAAGTTGAAGGCAATAAACTTCTATTAAACGGCAAAGAAATTTTCTTAAAAGGTTTCGGTAAGCATGAAGACTTTAATGTGATTGGAAAAGGACTTTTCCTTCCGTTAATCGTAAAAGATTTTGGATTAATGAAATGGTGTAATGCAAACTCATTTAGGACTTCTCATTATCCTTATTCGGAAGAACTGATGTCGTATGCTGACAGAAATGGATTTTTAATAATTGATGAAGCTCCTGCTGTAAGCTTAGACTTCAGACATGTAAATGAACAAACTTTAGTGAATCATAAAGAGTTTATTCAAAGACTGATAGACAGAGATTGCAATCATCCATCAGTAATCATGTGGGCTGCCGGTAACGAACCGAACCTTGTCGGCGAAGAAATTTATTTTAACGGAGCCGGAAAAGAGTATTGGAGAGAAGTAATAAATTTTACCAAGAGTTTAGATCCAACCCGCCCTGTTACCGTACCTAATTGTCAGCGTGCAGGGATTGAAGACCCTGTATTTGAATTTTGCGATATAATTTCAATCAATAGATATTACGGATGGTATGAACATCCAGGGCAATTAGACAAAGCAATTGAAGCGCTTAGTCAAGAGATGGATGAAATTTATAGTCGATATAAAAAGCCGATTCTTATTACAGAGTTTGGAGCTGACACAATGCCCGGTTATCATTCAACCTCGGATCAGATGTTTACTGAAGAATTTCAGGCTAAGCTGATTGAAATGTACATTAAATTAATTGATTCAAAAGATTATACTATAGGTGAACAAGTTTGGAATTTTGCAGATTTTAAGACTCCTCAAAATTTTCGAAGAGTAGTGCTGAATCTCAAAGGTGTTTTCTCGCGAGATAGAGCACCGAAGCTTGCGGCATTTAGGTTAAAGGATTTGTGGAGCGCAAAGAAAGGTATAGGGGAAGTTTAAAGGAAGGAGTAATGGAGGAGTGGAATAATGGAGTGATGGAAGATTAAAAGAATGGAATAGTGGAAGAATGGGAAATATTATAATATTCAAGACTTCCATTATTCTATTAAGTTTTACAGAGGAGTTATTAAATATTAGCTAAATATAATATTTTATGTAAATTTCTTAAAATAAAAACAGTGTTGTAAATATGATTTTTGGTTTAGCCCCGCTTGATTGGGTTATTATTTTAAGTTATGTGGCTGTGATTGTTTATTTAGGAATCAGAGCCAAAAATAAGGTCAAAAATACCGGCGATTATTTTATGGCCGGTAGACGAGGCAACAAGATTTCCATGATTGCTAATGCGTTCGGCGCAGGGACGCATACGGACCAAGCTATTGGAGTTGCAGGAGCTACGTATCAAATCGGATTAGCCGGTATTTGGTATCAATGGATGTATCTTTTTGCCACTCCTTTTTTCTGGTTAATTGCTCCAATCTACAGGAGAGTAAGATATGTTACTACCGGAGATTTTTTTGAAGAAAGATACGGCTCCAAAGTAGGTGTTGCTTATTCGGTAATGGGACTTCTCTATTTTATTATGGACCTTGGTTTAATTCTAAAAGGTACTGGAACAGCAATAGAAGCGGTTACTCACGGTGCTATATCATCTCTTGCAATCATTATAGCCGTTACAATATTCTTTTTAGGTTATAGCATTCTTGGAGGATTGGTTTCTGCATTATCAATCAATATGATTCAAGGATTTTTCATTTTAGTACTCTCATTTCTTTTGATCCCATTTGCATTACATGCCGGAGGAGGAATAACGGCTATCAAAGCAAAACTTCCTGCATATATGTTCAGTTTTATCGCCCCAAAAGAAGTGACTCTATTCTTTATTTTGGTTGTGGTGATAAATGGTTTAGTCGGGATAGTTGTGCAACCGCACCATATGGCGGTTGGAGGCGCCGGTAAATCTGAAAAGAGCTGCCGCTCGGGCTGGACTTACGGAACTTTCACAAAAAGGATTGTAACGTTAGGTTGGGCTTTCGTTGGTGTGTTTGCAGCCGCATTATATCCGGGTTTAAGTCATGCTAACAGAGAAAATGCTTTTGGAATTATGGTAGCAAATTTATTGCCTTCCGGTTTAATAGGCTTGATGATTGCTTCTATGGTAGCAGCCGTATTAGCAGTTTGTCACAATTATATGGTCGGCGGTTCGGCAATAATTACTAATAATTTCTATAAAAAGTATTTTGCAAGAAAAGATAAACCGGTTAATGAATTAAAAATCGCAAGACTTTCTGCTGCGATTTTAGTTATAGGCGGAGTAACTTTTGCACTAACAATCCCAAGTGTTATTCAAGGACTTACATACACATGGTATTTTACCGCATATTTTGGTATCGGGTTTTGGATGGCAATATTTTGGAAACGGGCTAACCGGTACGGGTTTTGGGCAAATCTTATAGTAGCATCAATTGTTAATCTATACACAGGACCTTACTTTTCTTTTGGATTAGGTTGGAGCACGGCATATCAAATTGCTGCTTATCTACCGGCGGGCTTTATTGCAATGATTGTCGTCAGTTTAATGAC
>JAJYOQ010000356.1 GCA_021796135.1 Bacteroidota bacterium | reverse complement strand
TCCGATCTGATCTTATAAATTGACATACTCGGATGACTGTATTGACTGGAAGGAGATCAATTTCCCGGATATATTTGCTTTAGATTATGGAGTGATGGCGGAAGATAATAATATTATTTTGTTTTTTGATTCACATAGCAATTTGTACCGTTCAACAGATTTGGGCAATTCTTGGAATATTGTCTGGCGTTCTCAATCTGCTGGGGGGACAAGATCGATATGTATGTACTCAAAAAATGAGTTTTACTTTGCTTATGGAATTGCTCTTTATAAATCAACTGACCAAGGTGCAACATGGAATTGTGTCTATGAATTTAGCGATCCAATTCTTACAATTTCTAAAAGCCCATGGGGAAATATTTTTATAGGTACCGAAAACGGAGTCTACAAAAACAATATTAGCGGATGGGAAAAAATGGATTCTTATTATAACCATGGATATGTAAAAAAAATTATTTACACCGGTTCTAACCACATGTACACTTTGGGAAATGGAGTCTATGTTAGTGACGATTTCGGGAAGAGTCTATCATATATACGAACTGAAAGCGATCATTTCGTGTGGCCCGATTATATTGATATCGCGACGACTGATGATGGAACGATCTACTTAAGTCAAGGGAGTTATATCCTGACCAGAACTGATAAATCTACTAAACAAATTCTCCCGAACTCTACTTATTTATTAAATAACTACCCCAATCCTTTCAACAACCAAACAACGATAGAATTTTATTTGAGTGAGCCAGGTGAAACAACATTGTCTATTTTTGATGTGACGGGACGGCTTGTAGATACTATTTTTAAGCGCAATATAGATGCTGGTTTTTACAAATTAAATTGGCAGCCGCAAGATTTTTCAAGCGGAATTTATTTCTACGCTTTAAGTAACGGTAAATTAATTCAAACGAAGAAAATGATTTTGTTGAAATAAAATTGAATTCGTCGCGTCCCGACAAAATAAGTCGGGACGCAGAAAACGCGAAGCTGCGGGACAAGTTCAAAGCTGCATTGTTGTGCTGGGCGGCAACCCCGCATATCCCGATAGAAAGCATCGGGACGCAAAGAACGCGAATCTGCGGGACAGGCTTAAAAACAACTACGTTAGGTTGCATGAAAATAATTCATAAATATATTTTCTTAATAATATTCATAATTCTAAATTCTTGTGAATCTGTAGAACCAGAAAATGAATATAGGTCAGATCAGATATTTCCACTTGCAGTAGGAAATTATTGGGAATACAAGTATGAAGTTGTTCAGAATGATAGTCTTATACATTCTAGTATTTCAAAAATAGAAGTCATTGGAAAGACAAATGTCAATATTGAAGGCAAGGATATTTCTGTATATAAAGTAAAAGAAACCACAGAGGCATATTGGGTTTCTGCTACATTAGTTATGTATTACCTTTATAATTATGAAACTGATGGTCTATATCGCTACGGACATGCAGTAGATTACGATAAAGATTATTATATCAAGAAAACTATTGCTGTAAAATATCCAATTCAAAAAGGTGATAAGTGGATTGAAGATCATGGAGATTATAATGATGTCTTCACTTGTCTTTCAACATCGGATACAGTTAAGATTGATAATAATAAATTTATTTGCATCAGAATACGAATGGGTAATGGGATAACCTGGTTCGAAGATTCTTATTATTCAAAAGGTATTGGTTTAATTCAAACCATTGCTGAAACGCCAGAAAAAGGGAAAACAATTAAAACGCAAAAACTCATAAAATATAAAATAAACAAAGCAACCTAACCGCTTAAAAAAGGGTCCATCAAAAAAATGAAATATCGCAAAGAACATATTGGATTAATTCTCATTCTTATGGTTTTATTATTCTCACATACTTATGGAGAAGCGAAAACAAAATCTGATGAAGATTCTGTGTATCAAAGAAAATTCTTCACTACTTTAACTATTGGCGTGGTTGAGTATTCCTCGTTTTGTTTTGGCTATCAGATTAATCCAAATTATTCTGTTGGTATCAAATTCCTAAGCATTCTTGTTGAGAGTAGTGGTGGAGGAGGTGCAACTGGTTTTGTAATGAGTGGTGCCTATGGAATTGGAATAGTTGGGGCACATTATTTTTCTGGAAGACTATTCAATTCAGTAAAGCTTTCACTAGTACCTTTATTCAAGAGTTCATATTCAGTTGATTCAAATAATTTTATAGACGGCGTTTCGTTTGAATGCACATTTAATAGAGAAAAATTATTAAGTAGTTTATTCAAATTCTATTATGAACTTGGTGGTGCGGTAATAAAGTATTCTGAGAGAAATGCGTTAGTCGCACCTAGTTTAAAGATTGGATTTATTTATAATTTCTAAAAACGGTATAACCTCTTCAAGGCCGACCGCCCCGATAAAGCTCATCGGGACAGGTTTGTGAGGTAATAAAATTGCGCCCGCCTTGCCTTCTCGCCCCGCTGCGGACGCGAGTCGAAGCAGGACGGCAACGCGAGGCAGGTTGCAAAAGTTAGTTGCTTTTTGAATGTAGTGAACAAAACAAATTAGTAAATAAATATTGGTGTTGGCTTTACAGTGCTGCATCTTTGTGTTTGGTAGCGGTCTAGTTGCCACGTCGTTAGGCATAGCGAGATAAAAATGATATTTTATAAAATATCCTCGTTAAGTTATTTCTTTTTTATTATACAAATCTCAATTCCTATTGAAATAAAAATAATTCCGCAAAGCAAACAACCTTATACTAATAATCTTACTGACAATTTATGAAAAGGTATTTAGTATTGGATTTAGCTTTTTAATTGAGTATGAATTCTTAAATGAAATTGAGATCAAAAGATTAATTCAAAATCAATTAAGGAGGATGAAATGAAATTCAGAAATTGTAATTACAAATTCAGCTTGGTTGTCATTTTATTCGTTACAATGATTTTAATCTCTTGCAAAAGCGAACCCCTAGCGCCGATACCTAATATGTTAACAGATGAAACCATCGCAAAAATTCAAACTGCCGCAGATAAAATTATGAGGGAGTACCAAACGCCCGGTTTAGCAGCTTACATTTCTGTTGAGGGCGAACCTGCATTTACATTAACCCGCGGCGTAAGCAACATAATTACAAATGAACCGATGAGTATAAATAACTCTTTTAGAATTGCAAGTCTAACAAAAACTTTTACAACAGAAGCCGTTCTAATACTTATGGATAATGGTTTAATAGATCTTAACAAACCAATTTTATATTATCTCCCGGATCTAAAATTACCAAAAGGCAGTGATAAGATTACTGTAAGAATGCTCGGCAATATGACAAGCGGGCTTTTCAATTACTCAAATGATCCTGATATTCTCACTTCATGGTTTTCTACAAATGGAGAGACATTTTACACTCCTCAACAGCTTGTTGAAGTGGCGGGCAAGAAGGATTCTTTGAATTTTATACCCGGGACCAAATATGAATACTGCAATACTAACACAATTATACTTGGAATGTTAATTGAGAAAGTGACAGGCAAAAAAGTGAGAGACGTATTGAACGAAAAAATATTTCAACCGTTAGGTCTGGCAAATACTTACTGGCCTATCTCAGTATTTTTACCTTATCCATATACTCATGGCTATACTTATTCAGTGAACTTACATACTATTATTGATTGCACAAATTGGAATCCCTCATGGGGTGATGCAGCTGGTATCCTCGTTTCTAATATACACGATTTAATAATATGGTCTAAAGAGTTAAGTGAAGGAAATCTTCTTACAGCTAATTCAAAAAGGGAAAGATTCTTGTGGAACGTAAGCGGTGAATATGGATTTGGTGTAGAACATTTAAGTGATTGGATTGGTCATCCGGGAATAATAGAAGGGTATAATTCACAAATATGGATTAACACTGTAAGAAAAATAACTATCATTACCACAACAAATACGTCTCTAGATGAACCGGCATATAGAGCGTTTGCCGCATTTGCCATAATACTTGACCCTGTTCTTACACATTGAATAAGAACACTTTATAAGTAAAGCAGGATACCGGCAATGAAAAAATTATTTATAGTGGTATTTATTTTATTTATCTGGTTCTGCAATAATTATTCTCAAAGCGGGGAAACGTTCACAGCATCATTTGATTCTCTTCATAAAAAATTATCAGTTTATTACGCATTTACAGATTGGAAAAAAATAAACTGGGCTAATCTATATAATGAATTCAAACCAAGAATTGCCGCCGCACAAGCTCAAAACGATTCAAGCGCATTTATAATGGCAATGAAAGAATACACATATAGAATACCCGATGGACACGTTGGATTCTCTACAGGTTTCTATTACGGAGTTGTTTCGAGCCTGGTTAGAGAGAAGAAAACACCGTGGGTAAGATTAGAAAAAAAACTAAGAGAGCAATATATTGGCGGAAGTTACGGATTCACTCTTATAAGACTTGATGATGGAAGGTTTGTTGTGCGGCTTGTTAATTCTGGATCGCCGGCCGACTTGGCAGGAATTAAATTTGGCGCAGAAATATTGGAAGTGAACGATAAAAATATTCACGATGCAATTGACTCGGTTTCAGTTCTTTGGGGTGAAAAAATCCCGGCTACTAAAGAGAGTAAATTGATTAACCAGTGCCGTTTGATTGGAAGGGCACCCATTGGTTCATTAATTAAAATAAAATATAAAAACAGAGGAGACCAGAATCCGAGCACAAAAACTCTTTCGGCGGTGAATGATAATTATAAAACTTTTGATCTCACTTCGATGATAGTTCTTAAAGAACCGGAGATTTCCGCTAAAATTTTGGACGGCGGTTATGGATATCTTGAAATTACTTCATGTGTTCCGC
>JAJYOQ010000355.1 GCA_021796135.1 Bacteroidota bacterium | reverse complement strand
CCCGGCTTATGGCAATCCCTCTTTATTTTCTCCATGTCTTCTATATAATAATAGTGGCTCATTAATGTATTTAATTTTTTTGTTTGAAAATTTACAAATTAAACCAATCCACCAATCGTGATTTGCTATTCCATTTGGGAAAGGTAATATTATATCTAAAATCTCTCTACGGAAACCCAAGCAACATCCAAGATAAGTATTCTTATATAAATTTCCAATAAAAGATTCGTCAAATTTTGAATGATATTTAAAAAATAAGGGTTCAATTATTGACCCCTGACCATCTATTATTCTGCAGTTTGAAATTACTAAATCGTTTTCATATAAATTAAGCCGAAATATTTCTAATTTATTCTCTAACCAAACATCATCTTGGTCAGACAACAAAATAAAACTATTTTTTGCATGTCTTATTGCATTCTCGAAGTTATTATAAATTTTCGCTCTCCTTTTATTTGTTATTAGTTTAATCTGTTTTGTGTTAAATGACTCAATGATCTTTACTGTATTATCAGACGATCCGTCGTCTGATATTATAAGTTCATCACCCTCATCTAAATATTGTAAAATGCTTATTATCTGATCGTAAATATATTTCTCTCCATTATAAGAGGCCATACATACGGAAATTAAATTTCGTGAGTCTTGCATAATTTTGACTTTTTTAATTTTGTCATCCACTTTTATTGACATAAAAGCAATACAGACTGACCTGTATTGGATCTAACCAATAGTTTTTGGAAGATATATTATAAAATAATTCAATTAAGTGAAAGATGGTACTATTAAAAAATGATTTGTTGTTTAAAATATCAAGGACTAACTATTGATAACCGACCTCAAAATGTTTAGGTTTCTTTGTGTAAGTATCAATTTTCAAACAGTACATCGCAATACAAATAGCAATTACAGAATATGGGGAAAATAAAGAGGGATTGCCATAAGCCGGGATCAAACAAGCCATAAGGGAAAAAGCTACTGCGTCGCTTATATTCGACTTCCTCCAAAATCGCACAATAGATTTGACATACAAGAAAAACAAGCAGATTATAAGAAAACCACCGATGATATAACCCAATTTGTGAATAATGCTATGATAAGTTAACTCCATTCCATACTTAGTTGAACCCCTTGTAAAACCACTAGATAATGGAGCACCTAAACCTTTACCAAAAAAAGTCCATTCGTTCATTATTAACTGACTTTGTTCTTCCCGGACAACATTATTAACTTCACTCTTATCAAAAGAAGTGTTTAAAACATTCTCAATAAATGAACCTCTTAAAGCCATTGCGATTACAAATAATAGAGTAGTCCTTAATAGGAATTTTACAGGGTTAAAATTATATATTAAATATCTAATTAATAGTGTGAATGCGATCGCTGCATATGTTCCTTTGGAACCGGTGATTAAAATTGCAATTAAAAGAAATATGCCAATTATCCATTTATTTCTGATAACGTATTTCAGCAATAAATCATCAGAAAAATTTTCCTTTAGAATTGTGAGTAAATTAAAAGCAGCGATAGTAAAGATTATTCCAACACTATAATTTATTCTATAATCAGCGATACCCATTATTGAGTCTTGAATGAAATAATTTACAATATTAGTTCCTTCAATTATCAAAATCACAATGTGAACAAGCTGATATAGAGCCTGGGATATTCCAGCGTAAATTACTATAATTGCAATATCTTGAATTGTGAATCTTCTACATATTAGGATATATGTCGTCAGAAGTAATGATAGTCCAAAGAAATTATTTAAGGCATCAAATCCATATCCGTTATATAATCCTATTAGTGCACCGTATAACCAACAAAAAAAGAATACAAGTGGTAAGGGGACTGTGAAATATTCAGGAATTTTCTTAATAAAAAGTTCTATGTTTATAATAAATACAAATAAGTAGAACACATAAGCGATCTTGTAATTGAGAAAATCAGGAAATGCAGCAATAATAAGAATTAAATAAAAAGTAAGTTTTTTTTTATTTACTTTGAAGTAATTCATTTGATTCCGTCTTCAAAAAAGTGAACTTTCATATTATTTATTACGTTAATATTGATCTTCAAAACTGCTTTTGCATTATTTTTGGGATTCAAATCTCGAGTATATTCTCTGCCAGCTAGACCTAATCGATTTGAAAGGTTAATATCTTTTAATAATTTACAAACGGTTAAAGCAATTTCATTTGCATCAGTACCATCAATAATAAAACCTGTTTGTTTATCTAAAATTGCGTCTGAGACTCCTCCTGCGTTTCCCCCAATAACAGGTTTGCCATGAGCACTGGCTTCCAAAAATACTGTAGGACAACCTTCAGTGTCTAGCGTGGATGGCACTTGACGGTGAGGCATGATAAATAAATCGCAAAGTTCATACAGGCAGCTTAATTCCTCGTTATCGATGCGACCTGCAAAAACAACATGTGCAACCAAACCAAGGTCTTGCGCTTTCTGGCGAAGTTCCATTTCCAGCTCTCCACTGCCTGCCATAACATATTTGACGTTAGGAAAATTCTGTATAATCGCTGGTAATGCTTCAATAACAGCAGCTTGTCCTTTGCGTTCCTTAAGTGCGCCTACTGTTAACAGGACACGATTGTTTTCCAATCCGTATTGTTTTCGAAGTGAGTCCATTTGATCTAATGTTACATTCTTAGATTTTTCAATACTAACAGCGGGAATTAGCTTGTGGATTCGTTCAGGCAGTACGCCTCCAGCAATAAGTAACTTTCTTGTGTATTCAGAGACCGTCACAACTGCCTGTGCCCTATTGACTATAAACCAAAAGAGTTTAATTCGAAGCCAATTAGAACTATACAGGGTGATTTCCTCTGCGTAAACATAGTGCAAATATGGAATTTTTAGCAATTTGCTTGCTATCAAAGCAGCAATGCCTGCCGTATTTGCTTCTCCGATATGAACAATATCCGGGCGCTGTTTAAGGATCAACCGGAAAGCAACCACAGGCCATGCGATGTAATGCCATATGCGTCGCCATTTGGAGCGCTTGTATGCCTCCATTGGATGATGAATAAAATTATTACGTATGACAACTTGCGGGAACGATTTATCAAATTTAACAGACTGATCAGGGAATGCATTCGCTGTATTAATTGTTACAGTGTGTGAGGGTAAATTCTTAACAATATTGTACAAATATTCAGTTGATCCACCTACTGCCGGAGGAGGAAAGCTTGCAGCAAACATCAATATATTGATTCCATTCTCTTTTGCCATCTTATTTTGTTTCATTAGTCAACCAATTGATGGTTTTTATTAGACCTTCTTCAAATGAAACCTCTTGAGAAAAACCAATTTGTTTGATTTTAGTGATGTCTGCATACCATTGTGGAACATCTCCAGCGAATGATTTACCGGTAGGAATAATTTTAATATTGGGAAACTCCATTAAAGTAGCAATTTTATGGGCGAGATCGATCATCTTAACCTCAATACCACTCGCCAGATTATAATCTTCTCCTGGTTGACCATTTAAAGCTATTGTCACTAATCCCCTAACAACGTCATCAATATATAGATAATCACGGATTTGATTGCCATCTCCAAGAAGTTCAATCTCTTTCTTATTATGCTGAATTTTCCGTATTAAATCGTGAATAGCAAAGCGATTCATGCCGATCCCGTAAACACTGAACAAACGTGCAATATTAACATTAAGCCCAAAAGAGCGGTGATAGGCTGCACAGTAAGCTTCTCCGGCAACTTTGGCAGCAGCATAAGGCGAAGTAGGTCTTACATAAGCTCTTTCATTTAAGGGTAATTTATTGGATGGATCATATATCGATGCTGTTGAAGGGAAAATTACTTTACAATTTTTTTTCCGGGCAGATTCAAGTACTTCTAGTAAACTATAAGTATTGTTTTGAAAATCATTCCTCGGATCAACAACCGACCCTTCAACACTTGCACGAGCAGCCATATGAAAAAGAACTGTCTCTTTACAAAGCAAGTTATCCAAAACTCCTTGTTCGATAATGTCTGCTTGGTGAAAGGAACAACCTGGTATATTAACTATTACCCGGTCGACCGCTATAACTTCGCTTCCTGTTCGTACCAGATACTTAACCAATGCCTGCCCTATAAACCCGGCCGCACCGGTTACTACAACTTTTTTAATTTTCAATGTGTGATGATGTTAAAATTTTGAATATTTCAAATGTCTATAATCTTAATCAGATTATTATTCTCAATGTTTATCACACTTAGATCACTAATGACTTTAAGTCGATCGTCAAAATCAAGGTAGTTTAACTTTCCATCTTTATTTTTAGCTTCCCTAAATTTAGCTTTTATATAAGCACTTTCTGCACTTAAAATCTTTAATCCTCCGCAAAGGTCATTACGAACAAAAAATAAATTATTACCTGCACTATTAGATCCTATCAAGGAATAGCCTTTACGTTTACCAAGAAATTCAAGAGCCGCAATAGAAGCACCATAATAAACATTTGAATAATGAGCAGTTCGGCGATCAAAATCTGCTTTATATGGAATTGAAACCTTTGCTTTTGAACCGAAAAGACTATTATATTCGCATACTACAATTCGCGGATTTATACAAGTTATTGCTTCCCAAACCCAATAATCATTTCCGTCAATATCCACAGATAATAGACCAATGTCACCGGAGATTCCATTGCGTAAAATTACTTCATTTATGTTGTCTGTCGTAATAAACACACATTCAGCAGTCAGATTATGTCCCCAAGAGACAGACAGATCATTTTTTATGTAATTAATATTCTTTTTACTGCCATCCATAACTAAACCCGACCAATTATTATTAATGAGTA
>JAJYOQ010000354.1 GCA_021796135.1 Bacteroidota bacterium | reverse complement strand
CTATACAAAAATTAAACGGAATAAGCGATAAAATGGGGATGCTAGAAGACACAACTTCAACAATAGCTGTAATTTTATTATTAGTCGTACTTTCGCTCTTTGTTGGTGAGTTTGCGACTACTATGGCTTCTATTCCTGGTGGGCAGGCCGGAGCCGTCTTGATAAATAATATATGAAGCGCTATAGTAAGTGATGTGGAATTAGCATTAACAGTTACAGGTGCCATTAGCGGAGTTTTACTGCTGCTGTGGTTCATAGGTAGTGTGTCGTCATCTAGCCACGACCATTTTTAAGTTCATCTTTTCTTGATAAAGTTTAATTTTTATCCAGTTGCAAATTAAAATTCTTTCTACAATCTTTACACAAAGTAAAATATTGTTTTCTTTCCCCTTCATCCTCACCTCTTTCAACCTGAATATGTTTATCATCTTTATTTTCTTTATCCTCTCCAATAACCTTCCCGTCATAACCAATAAATATATAATTTATTGCATTTTTGTTGCTCCATATGCTACCCCCTTTACGTTTTTTTAACTTAACAAGTTTCTTACACACAATACATTCTTCTAATTTCACAAATTCTTTGGGATTGTTTCTATTTGGATATGAATATTCAAGAGCGTCCAAGAGAAAGTTTTTATCAGGATTAAATAGTTTGGAATATAATAATATTTCTGAATCTTTGGGACTATCTTTATTTATCTTTATTATACCTATTCCCAAGCTAGCGGCGAAATCTAACGTCTGTTTAAGCTTTCGTGATTCTTTTTCAAATGCATAATAAAGCCTATGGCAAAAAAGGGAATAACTCAAAGTTTGTCCTAAATCTTGGGCAAATTTGTATGAATCTAGCTTGACTTCTACTCCGATCACTTCAAAATGGTTAATAAATAGTTCTTTATACTCTTTAACACCAAAAACATCTATTTTCCCCAATTTGAGCCTTATATCTGGATCATCATTATTTTTGCGTCGCCCAGCTACCTTTCCAAAGCTTTGGCCAGTAAAATCTGCTCCAAATCCCTTGGGCTCCTCCATCTTTAGAAATTCTTCTACTTTGGGGTATAACTTTTTCTCGCGCACGTTTTTTTGTTCTCCCATTTTATTCACTTTTTTTATATTAAGTATCTCTTACTAGAAGGGCTTTGTACATAAAGTCTCCAGAAAGTGCGGCTTTTCGGACAACTTTTCTACTTTTTAGACAGGTGAGATGAATGGTAAAAAAATATAATAAACATAACTCTCAATTATTAATACCATTATATTCTACACTGGTGTTAATTTTGGCTTTATCGGGATTGCTCGGTGGAATTTTCATAATTATTGCGGCAGCAGTTGCTGTTTTGGGATTTATATACAGTCTACTAGATAGAAGCAGAAAGGTTTTGGAAAGTAACAAAGAAAGCGTTAGCTCAAAAATTAATGATGCATATAAAAATAATATAGAAAATATAGAAAATAGAAATATTTTATCCAAGTTCGAAAATGATTTTGTTGATAGAGAAATTATATTTAAACATGGGAGTTGGAATTTATTTTTGAGTGGGTTTTTTATAGCACTTATAATAGGCATACTCGCCTACATACCCCTCAATTTAGATAGCATTTTTATACTGATAATCATTGCATTTATGTTAATCATTTTCCTGATTCCAACAATTGCTAATTTCGAGCAAATAAACAAAATGGAAAACGTCACAATTAAATCTTTGCATCCTTCAACAGATTTCATAGAAATAATAAAAACGAATTATAAGTCTTTATGGTTTTAAATCATGTCGAATTTTTTAAGAATTACAAATGCAATGATTATCATTACTACGATAATTACTATGTCAATTAAAAGTTGGTTTACAAAATGTTGAAAATAGGGCTGTAATACTGTTGGAGTAACATAAAATATATAGAATATAAAAACTACGACTATTAATGCTATGATAGCCCTTATTATTTCTACAAAATCACTTTCTGAACGTGCCATTGCACCACTATTCTACTTGCGTTTCATATATTATTAAAGTTTATAATTTAAAGGCTTTGTTGAAAAAGTCAAATTTTGTTGATAAAGTCTGATTTTTGTTGAAAAAGTAGTATTTAAGCCTTTAGCATGTTATAGCCTTGTTTAAAAACTCCGAATTTATGGACAATCTTTGAGATTTATGGACAGACTCTTTATCTTGTTGCATAATAATCTTTAAGGTATGAATATGTGAAATAAGCGATGATTCCGCATACCAAAAATGATATAAGTTCTAGATAGCCTCCAGATATAGTGATAGAAAGTATGGTGAGTCCATTTTTTGAATAGCCAAGGGATTCAATCATAGCTAAAAATACCAATTCAAAGCTAAGAAACAAGAATACGGCAATATTAATTATAGATAACGATTCGGAATTCTTCAATGTTTTATCAACCGATATTAATAAGTCTCGTTTATTCAATTCTCGTTTTTCAATTACTTTATCAATCTTTTTTGGATTTGGTTTTACTGATTTTAATCCAATTCTTTCTAACATTCGATATATTTTAATCTTGAGATTTGTAGAAGACTTTGGCTTTTTTTTCTTTTCAGGTGCAATCATTTTAACCCCACGATTCATTGAATTTTCTAACTTTTTTTTCTTCTTCAGCGGCAATTCCAAATAAACCTAAACCTGTCCCCATTGCTCCTAATAAAGGGTCTACCAAGAATAACAGTCCTCCAACTATTCCGCCAATAATAGGTTCAAATCCGACCTCTGCTTTAATTTCATTTTTAGTGTAAGTATTTCTACTACCACTTGAGCAAGTCACTTCGTAAAACGGAGAGGGAATTTCACTACGGATAGCTGGTTGGGGATTAGAAAAATTAATGTAAATTTTCTCTCCGTTATGTGAGAAATCTTTACAAATCACATAATAACGCATATCACAACCTTATTCTTAAGGCATATTCTAAGAACAAGTTTTTATACTTTCATATTTGGTGGAAAAAACTAGAGCTATTTATTATTGCTGCTTCTCATAATATTCATGATAATATTGCTCACGACTGGCAATTCCTTTGCAGCAATTGTAGGTACTATTTGTGCTGCGATAGTTGTAGTAACGATACAGAAAATTAATAGTTTACACGCTTCTTTTGATAAGAACCTCAGAGAGCGGAAAAATAAGTTATATCGTCAAGTAAGTGCATTGTTTGTAAAAAGTATGGATAATGGTGAACAGGATATTCCTTATATTTTAGAAAAATTCAAACTGGCACTAGAAAATGAGGAAGACTCATATCAGAGCACAATGACTTATGCAATCGTATGGCTTATAATCGGTTTGTTTTTAGCCACATTTATTTATATGGTCATAAACTGGTTAATAATCCCAACCTCCATAATCTTAATAGTGATAGGTATTATCACTTACAGAAAATACCAACTTATAAGAATCCTAAATAAATGCTTGCGTTCGGAAGCTAGTATAGTTCTTGGTAAAGGTGTCAAAAGACAGCTATCCAACGCTGAAGAAAAAGTATATTTCAAAGCTGATTTGTACTACAGAGAAAGAAGAAACTGGTATAAACTATAATCTATAATGAAAAGCCAATGTCAATACCTAGCTCATTCATCTCAAGTATCAACACCACGATATTATGACAAAGAACCTTCAGCAGAACCTCATTTGCTCTCGTAGTATTATCCTTGCTTCTTACGAAATCTCAGGACTTTGACTTTATCATAAAGTTGGTGCTTTCAACGTTATATCTAAGGTGATAATGCTGCATAAACTCCTCTCGGTTGTAAGTGACGTAGAATTAGTGTTAACCGTTACGGGTGCCATTAGCGGAGTTTTACTGCTGTTGTGGTTCATATATAGTATGTTGTCATCTAGTCATGACGCCTTTTAAGCCCCTCTTTTTCTTGATTAATCCTTTTTAAATGAGTTGACCAGAATAGAGCCCGATAATTTACCTTCTTAAACCTCTCTCTGATATGCCAAGTATGGTTGCCACTTCTTTCTGTTTAACCTTTACATGCGCTTTCTTCATCGCCTTATACGCAATGGCGCCTGCGACAGTCTTGGGATCCTTTCTTCCTGTGCTTTTAGTATTATTCTTTGCGATACCGGTTAGTATGGTTTTAGCTATCTCGAATGCATTCTCGTCCGCGTTTGCAGCGCATAATGCCTGGTTTATGTACTCCCATACGCGTTTCGGCAGTGCCTCTTTTTCAAGCATCTTCCCAATGCTCTTCTTATAATCAGATACGGAAGCGCCATCTACTCCGAAGTAGTCTATAAGGTTATCAAAATCCCTTGCAATGCCTATTTCATCACACACAGTTTCAGACATTGCAATTATAAGGGCGAACCTCTCCCTTCCCCTTGTAAGGCCGTTCCTGGCGCATTTCCTGAATAGCATTGCAATCCTTATTCTTGCGGTATAATCTACATGCAGGTTGCCGCATATGTTCGTGAATGCGTAGTGTGCATCATCAAAGCTCCTCTCCACTTTATCATAGTCTGATTCATATCCATGCGTCTTCAACCTATACTTGGTTATCCCAGGCACAAAGCCTCTGGAGAGCCCCTTCCATGGCATTGTCAGCAGGGTAGGCTCATGGTGTGGAGCTTTAATTTCTTCTGGCGGCAACGAAAGGTCAAGCGAGCCATCAAGGATCAGGCCGCATCCAGAGCAGTAAGTCTCATCCGTATGCGTATCGCGAGCTGTAAGCGTGCCTTTGCACGCAGGACATTGCATAATAAAATAAGGAAGGGAATATTAAAAGATTGGGAAGGTTTTGCTGAAAAAGAGGCACTGCCGAAACGCGTATGGGAGTACATAAACCAGGCATTATGC
>JAJYOQ010000353.1 GCA_021796135.1 Bacteroidota bacterium | reverse complement strand
AAAATTAATTTAGATTGATTTTACGAAAAGCAATGAAAGTAAACTAAAAATTAAATCTCAGGATTAAATAACACTTATGGAATCTTCATTATTGAATAAATATAGATATTTTGACCCTAACGAAAAAGTTAGGGACTTAGCTTTTGAATTATATTCAAATGTAAAAGATTTACCAATTATTAGTCCACACGGACATGTAAGCCCAAAATTATTTGCAAATAACGAACCTTTTCCTGATCCTTCAGAATTAATAGTAATTCCAGACCATTATATTTTTAGAATGCTATATTCTCAAGGAATTTCGCTGGAATCTTTGGGAGTTCCCGCTGTTGATGGTTCAAAAGTAGAACAGGATCATCAAAAGATTTGGCAAATATTTGCAGATAATTATTATCTTTTTTCGGGTACACCGACCGGTGCTTGGATACAACACGAGCTAACTGAAGTATTTGGAATTAATGAAAAGTTAAATTCCCATAATGCTGAAAAAATTTACGATTTGATTTCTGAGAAACTTCAGACAAAAGAATATTTGCCGCGAACATTATTTAATAGATTTAACATAGAAGTTTTGTCTACAACTGATTGTGCCTCAGATTCACTAGAGTTTCACAAGAAAATAAAAAACTCCAGCTGGAATGGCAAAGTGATACCCTGTCTAAGACCGGATTCGGTTGTCAACATAGTTGGGTCCGAATGGGTAAAAGAAATTAATAAATTAAGCCAAATTAGTAATATTGAAATTAATTCATATATATCTTTTATCAGGGCAATTGAAAATAGACGCGAATATTTTAAGTCTATTGGTGCAGTTTCAACTGATCAGGGCATAATTTCTCCTTATACCCATCAATTAACTTCATTAGAAGCAGAAAAAATTTTCACTCGCGCATTAGATGGAAAAGCTACAGAAAAAGATGCAATATTGTTTACTGCGAATATGTTAATGGAAATGGCAAGAATGAGTATAGAGGATGGTTTAGTAATGCAAATTCATCCCGGTTCAATTAGGAATCATAACCAACAAATATATAAGAAGTTTGGTCTTGATAAAGGTGCTGATATACCAACTCAAACTGAATTTACAAAAAATTTATCGGAACTTTTAAACAAATATGGAAATAATGAAAAACTAACGTTGATAGTTTTTACTTTGGATGAATCAACTTATTCAAGAGAATTGGCTCCTCTTGCAGGCCATTATCCCGCAATGAAATTAGGACCATCATGGTGGTTTCATGATAGCATTGAAGGAATGACTCGTTTCAGGCAGCAAGTTACAGAGACGGCTGGAATTTATAATACTGTTGGATTCAATGACGATACAAGAGCGTTTCTTTCAATTCCTGCCCGCCATGATTTGTCAAGAAGAATTGACTCAAATTTTCTGGCTGGTTTGACTGCCCGGCATATAATTGATTTTGAAGAAGCCCTATCAATAAGTTACACATTGGCTTATAGTTTAGTAAAAAGATCATATAAGCTTGATAAAGTAATATAGAAAAGTTAATTCTCTAAAAATATTTATAAAATTAATAATGTATTGTAATTAAAAGAATTGAAAAAACTTTCTTTCTTAATATCTATAATAGACTTAATACTTCTGGAATTAAAAATTGAATAAAAATAAACAAATTACTTTAGATGATATAGCAAAAAAACTTAATGTATCTAAAGTAACAATATCCAAAGCGCTTAGAGGGCACCCAGACATTTCGAAGGAAACCACTCAACTTGTGAAGAAAACATCCGAAGAACTTGGATATACTCCTAATTACATTGCGCGAAATTTATCTTCAAAAAGATCGAATACTATAGGAGTTGTAGTTCCCAAAATTGCTCCTTTTTTTTTCAGTGCAGTCATCGAAGCAATATACGATACGGCATTTCATAATAATTATGAAATCATTTTGGCTGTTTCCCAAGAGAATGCCGAAAGACAAACTAAAAATATTGAATCTTTATTAGCAATGCGAGTTGATGGTTTGATTGTTGCAATTACGCAGCAAACTAGGGACACTTCTATATTTGAGAAAGTAAAAAGATTAGGAGTTCCTCTAACCTTTTTTGACAGAGTTATGGATATATCCGGTGCTAATATAATAACTATTGATGATAAAGGAGGTACTTTTAAAGCTATTGAACATGCAATAAAACAAGGATATACTAAAATAGCCCACTTGTCAGGATTTCCCGAAATCAACATAGGATTAAGGCTTTACCAAGGATTTGAAGATGCAATGAAAAAATATGGCATTACTATAAATCGAGAATGGGTAATCTATGGGGGTTTTGGTGAAGAAGCTGGTTATAATGGCTTTATGAAAATGTTTAGAAATAACAATTTACCCGAATTTATTTTTACAGTGACTTATCCTGTAGCGTTAGGAGTTTATGCCGCAGTTAAGGAAGTCGGTCTAAAAATACCTAATGACATTGATATCATGTGCTTTGGTAACAGCGATATAAATCGCTTTATTATTCCTTCACTAAGCTGTGTTGCTCAACCTACTGAAAAAATTGGCAGAACTGCAGTTGAACTGACCATTGAACAAATCAAAAATATAGATACATTTCAGCCTCAACATATAGAAATTCCAACATCGATCTTATTAAGAGAAACTTGCTCAGGAAATGGAAGAAATAGCCAATTAAATTTGCGTCAAACTGAATTTAAAATTTAAAAATTTTTACCTAAAAAAGTTACCGGGAAACCAAATGTCGAAAATTCTGAGATTGATGAAAAATAATATTTTGAATTAGAAGAGCAATTAAAAGAAAAATTCAATTTTAAGTATTTTGCAAGCGGACTGACATATGAACAGCTAATACATTTACTGAGAAATAAATATGGACGAAAAACAATTGCATAAAGTGAACACAACTATCATTATTCCACAACCTAAAATTGAGAAAGTTAGAGCTTACAGGTGGACAATTTGTTGTTTGCTATTTTTTGCTACTACAATTAATTATATCGACCGGCAGGTAATCGGAATATTAGCACCGGTTCTTCAAAAAGAAATTGGCTGGAACGCCATAGATTACGGATTAATTGTAACCGCTTTCCAGGCGGCTTATGCTTTCGGATTATTAGTTTTCGGAAGGTTTATTGATAATGCCGGCACAAAGATCGGCTACACCGTTTCTATTGCAGTATGGAGTCTTGCAGCAATGGGGCATGCTTTAGCTAGATCGGTTTTTGGGTTTGGTGTTGCCCGATTTGCATTAGGCTTAGGCGAGTCGGGAAATTTCCCTGCAGCTATTAAAGCTACCGCAGAATGGTTTCCTAAAAAGGAAAGAGCATTTGCCACCGGTCTTTTTAATTCCGGTGCTAATATTGGAGCCGTGGTGGCACCGCTTGTAGTACCTTGGATTACTTTAACTTGGGGTTGGCGGGAAGCTTTTGTTTTTACCGGGCTACTAGGTTTTATATGGATTGTATTTTGGCTTTGGTTATATGAAATTCCGGAAAAACATAAAAAAGTATCTTTAAAAGAATTAGAATATATTCAAAGCGACCCAATTGAGAAAGCTTCAGAAAAAATTCCTTGGATGAAATTATTTAAGTACAGACAAACTTGGGCATTCGTAATCGGAAAATTCTTGACTGATCCGATTTGGTGGTTCTATCTTTACTGGCTTCCGACTTTTTTGAACTCAAGATATCATTTAGATTTAGCAAACCTTGGTTTACCTCTGATAGTAATATATACAATGACTAGTATAGGCAGCATCGGAGGCGGGTGGCTTTCCGGTGCATTTATGAAAATGGGATGGAGTCTAAATAAAGGCAGAAAGGTTGTAATGTTAATTAGTGCGATTCTAATCGTACCGATTGTATTTGCTTCAGTAGTTTCTGAATGGTGGGCAGTGCTTTTAATAGGCTTAGCTGCAGCAGCTCATCAAAGCTGGTCGGCAAATCTTTTTACTACATCATCGGATATGTTTCCCAAAAAAGCTGTCGGCTCTGTGGTAGGTTTGGGAGGCATGGCAGGCGCAATCGGAGGAATGCTAATAGCTACCGCTGCAGGGATAATTTTACAGCTAACGGGCAGTTATGTTGCACTTTTTATAATATGCGGAAGTGTTTATCTCATTGCACTTGCAATATTTCAAATAATGGTGCCTGATTTAGATAAGAGCATAATTAGCTTTGATGAAATTTAAATATTAAAATGGCTAAAAATTTTGAGTCTGATTATATTAAAATTATTTTTACAACTAAAAATTAGAGGAATAGTATAGATGGAAAAAGCGGATATAGGATTAGTCGGACTTGCAGTCATGGGTGAAAACTTAGTACTAAATATGGAAAGTCACGGTTTTTCTGTTTGCGTATATAATCGTACAGTTGATAAAGTAGATAATTTTTTAAAAGGAAGAGGTGCAGGTAAGAAAATTATCGGTGCACATTCAATAGAAGAATTAATATCATCATTAAAATCGCCTCGAAAAATAATGCTTATGGTTAAAGCCGGTAAACCAGTTGATGATTTTATTGAACTAATTGTGCCCCATCTTGAGAAAGGTGATATTGTTATTGACGGAGGTAATTCACATTTTCCTGATACTACAAGAAGAACAAAATATTTAGAGGAAAAAGGATTTCTGTTTATTGGCACCGGTGTTTCGGGAGGCGAAGAAGGAGCATTAAAAGGTCCTTCAATTATGCCGGGAGGTTCAGCTGCTGCATGGCAATTTGTTAAACCTATTTTTCAATCAATTGCTGCAAAAGTCGAAGACGGATCACCTTGCTGTGACTGGGTAGGTGAAAACGGAGCAGGTCATTTTGTCAAAATGGTTCATAATGGAATTGAATATGGTGATATGCAGTTAATTAGTGAAACGTA
>JAJYOQ010000352.1 GCA_021796135.1 Bacteroidota bacterium | reverse complement strand
GTATGAGAACTGATATAAGCTCAAAAAACCGGAAGAAATGACATATATATAATATTTGATCCGCCTTTCTATAAAGTGCAGGCGGGAGATTTTACGAATATTACCGATGCTAAGAATCTTAGCTTTCAGTTTAAACAATTAGGTTACGATGAATCAAGAGTCATTAGCTCTAGGATTAATATTTATAAATAAATCTTATAATGAAAAAGATTTTTACTAATGCGCAGCAAATTATTACTGTAAATACTGAGGGGAAAAATTATAAGCGGGGTAATTCTCTTTCCGATTTACATCCGCTAAACGAACATTCCATCCTTGTTGACGGCGGAAAGATTTTAGACTTTATTCCAAACCAATCACTTCATAAAATTTCAGGTTATCAGGAAATAAATTTAAACGGGAAAATAATTCTTCCGGGATTAATTGAATGCCATACTCATTCAGTTTTTAGCGGTTCGCGTGCTAATGAATTCAAAGATAAGCTAAATGGGAAAAGCTATGAAGATATTGCAAAAAGCGGAGGCGGGATTAATTATACGGTCGAATCTGTGCGAAAAACTTCCTTTAACGAACTTCTGAATCTGGCAAAACCAAGAATTGAATATTTTATTTCTCAAGGGATTACCACTATTGAAATTAAAAGCGGTTATGGCTTGGATTTTAATAATGAAATTAAAATTTTAGAGGTCATAAAAGCACTAAACGATTTTTATCCGGTGGATATCATCCCTACTTTTCTGGGCGCTCATACTTTGCCGAAAGAATTTTCAAACCGGAGAACAGAGTACATCTCTTTAGTTACTGCTCAAATCATTCCATTTATAGCAAAAAATAAATTAGCGGAATTTTGTGACTGCTTTTGCGAATCTACTGCATTCTCTGCTGATGAAACTGAAGAAATTTTTTCTGCTGCTTCGAAATATGGATTGAAATTGAAATTGCATACGGATCAATTTAATTCTATAGGCGGGATTAATGCTGCTGTCAAGCATAAAGCTGTTAGCGTCGATCACCTTGAAGCCATTAAGCCGGATGATATATCAAAAATTGCGGGATCAGATTCAGTATGCGTTCTTTTGCCGGGATCTTCATTTTTTCTCAATCGCGAATATGCACCTGCAAGAAAACTTATTGAATCTAATGCGATTATTGCTATTTCAACAGATTTTAATCCCGGCTCATCTAATATTGCCGATTTAAATTTGATTATGAGTATTGCCGCTATAAATATGGGTATGACAATAGAAGAGGTTATTTCTTCTGTAACAATAAATTCAGCTAAAGCTTTAAATAGAAATAATGAAGTTGGCAGTCTTGAAATTAATAAGAATGCTGATTTTGCAATTTTTAATGCCGGGGATTACTCAGATATAGTTTATTCAACCGGTAAAAACTTAAATGCGATGACGGTTAAGAATGGGAATATCATATACAATTCTAAAATAAATTAGAGGCGCCTTGACTTTAGGCGCCTCTGGCAAATTTATATTTAATAACTTTCTTTATTAAGCTCTACTTTTCCTTTGAATACACGATAAATTAAAATTGTATATGCAATTACTATAGGCATTCCTATTAAGGCTATGTAAAGCATGGTTTTTAATGTAAGCTGTGAAGATGATGCATTGTATATCGTTAAACTATAATCCAAACCTATATTTGATGGTACTAGTCTGGGAAATAAACTTATAGCCGATAAACCGATCATTGTCGCTATCAGCAAGGAAGATGAAATAAATGCTTTGAAATATTGCCTGCCGTTGATAAAGACGGGAATAAGTATTAAAGAACCGAGCATAATAATAAAAGAAATCCAGAATAGAGGGTTTTTAAGAATTCCGTCAAACAAAAAAGGCGCTTCAAAAAATGTATAAAAAGAAGCTATCGCATATAGTAAAGTGAAAATAATCCATGTTTTGTTTAAGATTGATAATATCTTATTTCTAACTGATTCTTCGGTTTTTAAAGTAAGGTAAATTGCTCCGTGCAATACGAATAATGAAAGACTTAATAATCCAACTATTATTGAGTAAGGGTTTAATAATCCAAAAAACGAACCGATATATTGACCCTGACTATCGATTGGAAGTCCGCGTAAAATATTCCCTATTGCTACCCCGAATAATATTGAGGGCAGCAGACTCCCGATGCCGAAAAGTGTATCCCACATTTTTTTCCAGCTTGCCGAATCGACTTTACTTCTGAATTCAAATGAAACAGCGCGGAAAATAAGTGCTGCCAGCAATAACATAAATGCAATATAGAATCCGCTGAAAACGGTTGCATATACTATAGGGAATGCTGCAAATAGTGCTCCGCCTCCTGTAAGCAGCCATACTTCATTACCATCCCAAACTGGACCGATTGAATTCATATAAATTCTTTTTTCTTTATCTTCTTTTACAAAAAGAGAAAGTACTCCGACGCCTAAATCGAATCCATCGAGAATTGCATAACCAATTATTAAGACGCCGACTAATAAAAACCAGGTTATATTTAGATCCATTACTTTAACGCCTCCTTTACTAATATTCCTTCGGGACCATGTTTGACTTCTTTAATAAATAAATAAAGATAAAGCGAGCCAATAAATAAATATATAAGTGCAAAAAGAATAATTGAGAAGATAACATCTCCGGCGGGCACGGATGCAGATACCGCGTCTTTTGTGCGCATGATATTATAAACTATCCACGGCTGCCTGCCGACTTCTGCGGCAATCCATCCAAGCTCGCAGGCTATCACCGGAAAAGGAATTGCCCAGACAAAAATTCGCAATAAGAATTTTTTATCCCATAATTTGTTTTTCCGCAGATAATATGTACCGAGAAAGGTTAGCAATATAAAAAGCATTCCTAATACAACCATATTATGATAGGAAACAAAAGTTATAAACAACGGAGGCAGATCTTCTGGTTTGAATTGATCTATGCCTAGAACCTTTGCGTTAAAATCACCGAAGGCTAGCCAGCTTAATAGTCTCGGAACTTCTATTTTAGCTTTTAATTCGGGCGGGGGCATTACTGGAACGGCAAATACAGCCATTGGAGCTCCCGTCTGTGTTGTGTACATCCCTTGAATTGCAGCAAATTTAGCAGGCTGCTCTTTTGCTACTTCCCTGCCGCTCTCATGTCCAAATGGGAATAGCTCAAGCAAAGAAACAATTAATCCGAATATTAAAGCTATTTTCATCGACTTCTTTGCTAACTCTGCCTCTTTTCCTTTTAGGATTAAATATGATGATACCCCTGCAACCATGAATGCTCCTGTAATTAATGCCGCATCTACGGTATGGAAGAATCTGATAACTGTGGAAGGATTAAATACTGCTGCCCAAAAATCGGTTAGTTGGGCTTTACCGTTGACAATTATATATCCGGCAGGTGTCTGCATCCACGATACGGCAACAATGATCCAAAAAGCACTGACTGTCGATCCGATGGCTACCATATATATTGAAAATAAGTGAACGTTTTTTGAAACTTTATTTCTGCCGAAAAGGTAAAGTCCTAAAAATCCCGACTCAAGAAAAAATGCGAATACTCCTTCGGCGGCTAAGGGTGCTCCGAATATATCCCCGACAAACTTTGAATATTCAGCCCAATTTGTGCCGAATTGAAATTCCATCACTACTCCCGTTGCTACTCCAACAGCAAATGTAAGTGCCAATATTTTACCAAAAAATTTTCCTAATCTGACATAAACTTCATCTTTATTTTTATATCCGATGCTTTCAATGATAACTAACATCCACGCTAATCCTATGGAAATCGGCGGAAATAAAAAATGAAATCCAATGGTCATTGCAAATTGAATTCTTGATAATAAAACAACATCCATAATATTACTCCTTTCAAAAAATATTCCTTGCGATTTAATGGCAATTTTTATTCCAAATAATCTTTTAAAGATTAATAAAAATTAACCTTTTTGAATGGATTTTATTAAAATTTTCTTATTAATTGCAGAAAATAAGGATTATATTCTCATTTAAGAGATAGAAAAGAATTTCTTTCCCAAAAAATTTTGTCCGTATATCCTTGTATTGTTTTATCTGTTTCGGCTAGTAGTAGTCTTTTTTCTGCCAGACAGGCGAAGGTTTTGTCTAATTCGATTCCAAGATAATTTCTGTCTAATTTTTTTGCCGCAACTGAGGTTGTGCCGGAACCAAGGAATGGATCAAATACAAAATCGCCTTTGTTGCTTGAAGCTAAAATTATCTTGGCTAATAATTTCTCGGGCTTCTGTGTTGGATGGTCTGTATTTTCAGGCATAGACCAGAAAGGAACGGTCAAATCTGTCCAAATATTAGAAGGATGAGTCAGTCTATAGTTTCCGTCTTTTGATTCTTCCCAGTCCTTCGGCTGACCGCTTATTTTATAGGGAGCAATTACTTTCCTCTTTAACTTAACATCATCAAGATTAAAAGTATAATTATCACTCATGGTAAAATACCAAATATCTTCAGAATTGTTTTTCCAGTTGTTTTTGGATCCTCTTCCCTTTTCTCTTTCCCAAATAATTCTGTTTCGAACCTTAAAGTATTTTTCACCTGCCTGCTGTATAGCGCTCGAAGAACGGTAATCTCCGCATATATAAATGGATGCGGTCTCTTTTAAGATTCTAATAAGTTTTGAGAGCCATGAGTCTATCCATTCAATATAATCATTGGTTGTCATTTCCCTAAATGAATTGGAATTAAACTTCTTGTTCATATTATATGGCGGATCAATAAATAATAAATCAACAAATGAATCGGGCAAGTTGTCTAATGTAGAAAAAAGATCTTGATTTATTGTTTTATTTGTTATCGCAGAAATAGTGGTCTTATTTTGAAGGGAAATAAAATTCTTTGACAATTCTTTTATTTCTGTCTCGGATATAGTCAAAGAGATC
>JAJYOQ010000351.1 GCA_021796135.1 Bacteroidota bacterium | reverse complement strand
CTTAAAGTTAGCTCTTGTGTAATAATTCCTGCCATGAACGTCTAGAAATTCCACGAGCAACACTTTAATTGTATAAGTGGTTAAAGCTACTTTTGCAAGATAATTATTTTTATTTTGATAAATATTGTTATTAAATATCTGAGATTTAGTAATAAATGGGTTTGTCTTTACCAAATTTTTAGGAATTCCAACCGGGTTATCAATTCCAACCTTTAATTGTGTAAGAATAAATTTGCCTTTATTTGAATTGCTGGCATAATAATAATAGCCGTCTGAATGATTTTTTTCTATTGAAAAGCCATCCTTTGTTTCGAAAAAACCTTCATATTCATCTCCGTACATTCGCGCAGTAAATTTAACGCCGTTTGGCTGTATGAAAGTTTTCCATCCAGTATCATACCAACTTGCTAATGTAGTACTTGTTACGATTAAAAGAAAAACTGAGGCAGTGATAATAACTCGTTTCATTTTCTTACCCTCCCTTCTATCTTATTCGTAGAAATTTTCCACTAAGATTAATATTGTTTTTAGTTTTTATAAAATAAAAATAGATACCCGGAGCTGCTTCAACCCCGTTGCGATCTTTCCCATCCCATCGGAGAAATATTTCTCTGGAGGATGAACTATTGATGTTGAATCTTCTAACCTCCCTACCAAGTATGTCATATAAAATCAGTTCATTGGCAGTGTTATCACTTTCTGTTTTCAGTCGGAATATTACCAATTCTTTGGAAGGATTAGGATAACAAGTCACTAAAGCTGTTGAGGAAGTATTGTTAATTGTTTCATCGTCTTTAATGAAAGTTATTAAACCTAGATTACCATTCTTATCCACTTTTTGTAAATAGGTCCCCCTTGGTCGGTATTGTGGTTCGTACTCTGTAAGAGCGTCAAAGATTAAGAATGCACCACCTTTTTCATCGGGCAGAATAATACAATTGGTATTAACGTTTTCAAAAACCTTAATGCCTTCACTTTGCCAAACCGGTTCTCCATTTTTGTTAAGCTTTTGTAAGTAAAGGTCATTAACAGATGTCCCTTGTTTATTTGGTTTCCCAAATGCTATAAGAATTGATTCTTCATCTAAAGGTTGCACTGCTAAGATTCCACCTGTGAACTTAATGCCTTCAGCGCTCCAACATGTATTACCATTTCTGTCAATACAAAAAACTGAATTCCCTGAATCACCAACAATTTTGAATACCCATTTATTCTGGCTCCATTGCGCTATTGTAAATGAGATAATTCTTTTGAAAGATAAGCTTAATATTTTATCAATCCAGATGGGTGAACCCTGTGCATCATAAAGTCTTGCTCGTATATCTTCGTTAGTACCATAGATAAGAAGTAATTCTCCAAAATTATTGGTCCCAACCAAGCAGTCTGCATTAATACCGACAAGCAGCGGTAATTGCCATTGTTTTTCTGCCCAAGCGTTAAAATAAGCTACTGAATCGCCTCCATTTTGAAAAACGTAGCGATCTTGAAACATATAGATATTTCCAGTGGGGCTTTGTTTTATTGAAGATGCTTTGAAATTGAAGAGCTTCTTTCCGCTTTCTCCAAATTTTAATTCACCGTTTGTCGGATCAACTTTTTGTACAAAAGTGCCGAATTCATTTTCAACACCTACAGTATTATGGTCGTTAAACCATGTCCAGTAAACCATAATATCTCCATCTGGTGCATAACAAATATGTGCCATGTTTGCCCCGCCCTGATAATCAACGATCATATTTGTCAAACGCTTTCCAACTGGTCCCCATTGAACATTCCCCTTAGAATCTATATACTGTACGTGCGGGTATTTTGCATAATACTCCGTATGATTTTGCAGGTTTCTATATTCCAAGTATTCAAAAACAAAGTAAGCACCACCGTCGGAACGAGCTAATATGTACGCATTTCCATCTTCATCAAGATTATTTGGGGGAGTGCTCAATCGTACGTTACTCCACAAAAGCTTACCGCTAGTGTCAGTCCGTCCGGCAACTAATGGATATTGCTCAATCCAATTAGTTGCTACACAAATAATGTCTTTATTATTTGTTATTACTGATCGAGGAGATAAAGCATTGTTCAGAACTAGAATACCAAGAGAATCGCGTAATAATTTCTTCTGGTTTACATAGTTTTTTGCATATGATCCATTCTGGCCATCTGTTTTTATTACGGCAAGAAAAACAATAATACTTACAACCCAGTGTCTCATATTTTTTTTTCTCCCTTATACGTTCAATCAATTCTTCTCACCAAAACACAAATCTTCTTCTCTTCCTTCTTGAAAATTCTGGAAGGTAATAGTAAAATGTAGAAAGTTTTATTTTGCTACGTCATATTTCCCCCCGTGTTGGTCAATTTGATTTGTTGTGTAAAAAAGAAGTGAAGAGGAAGCATTTTATACCTCCCTATAAACCCAAAAACAGAATAACAAATTTTTCATTAAAAGCAATCGGTATAATTACCATATTTTTAGTGAGAGCACTAGAAATTGAACGAAAAACGAAGGGAGATAAATTTTTGCACTACCGGCTTTAAGTTCTGAAGAAGATTTCTAAAAATTTTATGTTGCTGCTAATCATAGCTTTCCAGCAATCACAACCAGCATTAGCAAGGCTGGGTAAGCGTCGATTGCAGCAGAGATACTTTTGAATTTTTAGAAATGCCCTTCATTTTTTGTCACTCCCCTTTTTCTTAATTTTGAATTGAACTAAAAAAGTTATCGATGAAAAAGTACTCAGTATTGTTGATGATGTTTTTGTTTCATCAATGCTTATACTTTTAACTGTCTTTCCGTTAGGCTTATCGTCAATGATGTCGGCTTCCAAATAAAGACCAAACGGCAAATCTGTCAGCTTTGTATCTTTATTCTGGTATTTGACGGTCATACTTGTGTCGATCTTTACCGGCATACAAGCTTTGGTGCCAAGTACACAAATAACAATTTTATCTTTACCCATTTTTTCATTGCCTATTGTGCCTTTTATCTTGTTCATTTCTTGTGCACAACCGTTTTCAATGAGTAAAAATAAAATCAAAACTATCACTTTAATTTTATTGGATACACTTTTCATAAATTTTCCTTTTTAATGACTCCCCGCCGTTTACAAACAGCGGAAAGAATAATTTTTATTTAAATATCCTTAATAATCCTCCAAGGATAAATAGGAAAGAGTGCCCGACAATAGGGATAAAAATAAATGTGTTAAATCAGAAGTGTTTTGTTGTAAAGATAGAGCAGAGTAGTTTTTTGTGGCGAATATAAATTCTCTATAGATAATTTATTTAATGAAGCAAGGTGTGTATCTATTTCATCAATAAAATGCGGAGAGAAAGATTTTTCAATTTTCAGTTTGAATAAATCACCTACAGCAGCTTTACCGGTCTCTGCTTTCGTTACTTTTACCATCTCGCAATAATCTTGCGCAGCCGGATGCTCTTTTTCAAAAGTGAACTGTCCAAGCTCGGAGTAAGAAAACCAGAATAGGAAAGGCATCAGAACAAAAATAGTTGCCACTAATGAACGGTATTTTATCAAGTGTTTAATCATTTCTGAAAAATATTTCTACTAATCTGATGCTATAATTTAATGAAAGATTCGTAATTGTTCTATTTGCTTATGTTTATCACTTTAAAATTGTAATTTTTCCCGCGGTAAAATTACCGCCATGCATATGACCGAGCAACTCTACAATATCTGCATCAGCAATTTCCGGCATAATAGGTTCGTGTGAAGTAACCTGAATCTTAACGTTGTTTTTATCCAACGCGTAAAATGAAATAATATTACCGTTTGCATCTTTATCAAACCCCGCAGATTTATCAATCCGTACATTAATATTCTGGTTAATCTCTGCACCCGAACTAAACTTGCTGAATGAACCGAGTTCTTTTGTCGGGGCAAAGTATGTAAAATAAATTACCGCAAGTACCCCAGCCAAGATTAGCGGGAAAATTAGTTTTGTGGGAATCCATCCCGGGAATAATTTCATATCGCTCCTTCCCCTCTTTCGTTCGTTCTTATCTTTACAACATTAACAACTTCAGTAACAAAAATTTTCCCGTCTCCCGGATTGCCTGTGTGGGCATTCTCTTGAATCGAATTTACAACTGTTTCGGCAAGTTCATCTTGAACAACAATTTCTATCTTATTCTTTGGCACAAAGTCATAAATGCCTTCATCACTTAATTCTTTTTCCTTACCACCGCGTGTTTTGCCAAATCCTTTTATTTCCGAAATAGTTATTCCCGGAAGCCCTTCAATCTTATGAAGGGCTGTTACTACTCTTGTTAACATAAACGGCTGAATTATTGCTTTTATTTCTTTCATTTTATACTCCTTTCTGTTTTATAATTCTTCCTCTGATTTCTTTTTAATGAACCAATCGTAAACAGTTGGTAATACTAGTAAAGTTAAAAGTGTTGAAGTTATTAATCCTCCGATTACAACTGTTGCCAGCGGTCTTTGTACTTCTGCACCGGCAGATGTTGAAACCGCCATAGGAATAAAACCAAGCGATGCAACAAGAGCCGTTGTTATGACCGGCCGCAATCTAATTATCGACCCATTAATTACCGCTTCACGTATACTCATTCCTTCTAAAATAAGTTTGTTATAATAAGTGAGCATAACTACTCCGTTCAAAACCGCAACGCCGAAGAGGGCAATAAATCCAACACCGGCGGAAATTGAGAACGGCATATTTCTCAACCACAAAGCAACAACACCTCCAACTACTGCGAAGGGAATTCCGCTAAAAATAATAAGCGCCTGTTTGACTGAATTCACAGATGCAAATAATAGTAAGAAGATTAATCCAAGCGAAATGGGAACAACAAGCGCTAATCTATCGCTCGCACGCTGAAGGTTCTCAAATTCGCCGCCATATTTAATTTGG
>JAJYOQ010000350.1 GCA_021796135.1 Bacteroidota bacterium | reverse complement strand
ACTAAACCTATTAAATCTTTCATGTAAAGAATTAAAGTACTTGTTATAATCATCAAAGCAATGCTTTTTAGAATTGTACCGAAATGAATTCTTTTTGCGATTACAAAGTGAGTTGGTATTATACCCACCATAACGACTAGCTCACTGCATATTGTTGCAAAAGCAGCGCCTATGGCGAAATATCTGGGGATCAAAATAAGATTCAAAATAATATTACTTAGAGCACCAACTATTATTGAATATGAATATACTTTTTGTCTATCCCACGCGATCAATGGATTACCATACGTTATATTCAAATAAACAAAGTATATATTCATCGAAAGAATTTGAAGGATGATAATTGAATTAATATATCCGCTGCCGTATATGACTTCAATAATATAGCCTGCAAATAAGTAAACGATCGTTGTAAGAAAGGCGCCTATTATCAGCAATCCTTTAGAGTAACTATCCATCAGTTTTGTGCGAGATTCTAAATCGTTACTTGCTCTAGAAAACTGCGGCAAAAATGCCTGATAAATTATCCCAGCCGGTACCAATGCTATTATAATTACCTTATATGCTGCGGCATAGTAACCAAGTTCCGTAGAATTTGTCATGTATCCCAGCATCACATGATCAAGATTGTAATAGATTGAAATCATTATGCCTGCAATCGCTACTGGAAAAGATTCACTGAGATTTCTTCTCATAAATCCAGAATCTAGTATCGATCTTTCTTTATTTTCAGATCCAAATTCAGCATCCAGTATCAAACTTGTTTTTCTTTCATTCACTAATCCAGCATCCAGTATCAAACTTGTTTTTTGTTCTCTTCCATTTCCAGTATCCAGAATCACTCGTCTCTTCTGCTTACTTTTGTACAAACCCAATAGCAGCAAAGAATTCATTTCGGTACAATTCTAAAAAGCATTGCTTTGATGATTATAACAAGTACTTTAATTCTTTACATGAAAGATTTAATAGGTTTAGTTCCAAGATTAATTTTAGCATTAGTGCTTTTTATGTCACTAGTATACGCTTTGCGATTAACAGATTTAAGAAGAATAAAAATGTTATTTCATGAAATATGATTATTTGATAGTAGGCGCCGGTTTTTCGGGTGCGGTAATGGCAGAGAGATTAGCAACACAGTTGAATAAAAAGGTCATAGTTGTGGAGAAGAGAAACCATATCGGCGGTAACGCTTACGATGAACAAAATGAGCATGGAATATTAATTCATAGGTACGGACCGCATATATTCCACACGAACGACAAGAATGTTTTTGATTACTTATCACAATTTACCGAATGGACTCCTTACGAACATAAGGTATTGGCAAATCACCAAGGGAATTTGTATCCGATACCAATAAATAGAATCACGCTGAACAAATTATATGGAAAGAATTTCAAGAGTGATGTTGAAGTTGAAAATTATTATGAATCGGTAAGACAAAAAAGAAATCCAATTCTTAACTCCGAAGACATCATCGTTAATAAAGTCGGTTATGATTTGTTTGATAAGTTTTTTCGTAACTACACTAAAAAGCAGTGGGGAAAGGAACCTAAAGATTTATCACCTTCGGTTTGCGGAAGAATACCGGTCAGGACGAACGACGATTGCAGATATTTTACGGATAAATACCAATTTATGCCGAAAGACGGTTACACCAGTATGTTTGAGAAAATGTTAAATAATAAAAATATTGAGATTGTTCTTGGAACTGATTATAAAACAATTCAAAAAGATATTGATTATAAAAGGATGATTTATACTGGTCCTATTGACTACTTCTTTGATTATGAGTTTGGAAAATTGGAATATAGATCAATCAGATTTGAGTATGAGACTTTTAATAAAGATCAGTTTCAATACAGCGCACAAATAAACTTTGTTGATGAATCAGTCCCTTACACCAGAGTTGTGGAGCACAAATACTTATCAAAACAAAATTCTGACAAAACAACAATTAGCAGAGAGTATCCTCAGAAAGATGGAGAGCCGTTCTATCCAATCCCGAATGAAGGCAATAAGCATATTTACTTGAAATACAAAGAGGATGCTTTGAAACTTAGTAACGTTATTTTTTGTGGTAGGTTAGCAGAATACCAATATTGTAATATGGATCAAGTAGTGGCTAATACTTTGAAAACTTTTCGTCAAATCAAAAATGGAAAATGATCCGTTAGTTACAATTAATATACTTTCGTACAATAGGAAAGATGAACTTCGGCATACTCTTCGAATGGTTTATGATCAGGATTATAAAAAAATTGAAGTAATTGTTGTTGATAACGCCTCAACGGACGGTACTATGGAGATGGTTAAAAGTAAATACCCTGAAGTTAGGCTAATTCGGTTAAGTCAAAATATTGGTATTTCGGGTTGGAACGCTGGTTTTAAAGTGGCAAACGGCGAATTTGTTATGGTGCTGGATGATGATAGTTACCCGGCAACTTCTACAATACGAAAGGGCATTCTTGCATTACAAAATGAATCAAATCTAGGTATAGTTGCATTCGAAATTTATAATAGTCGTTTAGGAAAATCAGAAACGACAAACTTTGATAAGAGACCCAAGTTTTTTGTAGGCTGCGGTGCTTTAATCAAAAAAAGTCTCATCCGATCTATTGGTTTGTACAATGATAGTTACTTTTTGTATTACCATGAAATAGATTATAGCGCGAGATGTTATAACAGCAATTTTGATATAATATACTTGCCGGGAATAAAAGTTATACATCGTCAGAATCTTCAATCGAGGGGTAAAGTCAATGAGGATCCCTTCTTCTCGTCATACAGATTTTATTATTATTTTATTAGCTATTCAATTTTCTTAATTCAAAATTTTGATTGGAAGTACTCAATAATTTACTTACTAAAATGGGCAGTAAACCGTTGTCTCGTTTGTATGAGGCATTTTTATTTTTATTCATTTTTTCATGGAGTAAGTCATATTACTTCTAATTTTAGAGAAATTGTCAAAAAAAGAAAGCCTTTGAAACCAGAAATTCAAGAGTTTTATAACTACGGAAATATCCCACTATTTGATCCCGAGTATTTTTAGCGATTATGATATTATTTGGCAAACTAGATAAGCCAAGTTGGTACGTTTACTTCAAAAATGCCATTGCGTTGATTTTATTCTTACTACTCAAGTTATTTTTTGGAAAAAAAATCAAGGATAGTAAGAATTTATTATTTATTAATACTGGTCAAATTGGCGACTTGATAATTTCCTCAGTGATCTTTTCAAATGATTCTAATTTTTCTCCTGAAGCGCAAGTATATTTTCTTTTGAATGAAAAGTATAAAGAACTTTTAGCATGGTACAACGGTCGAATCAAGCTTATCTTTTGGCCCTCTTTATCTTATAAAACGTCAGTAATAATACGGTTCAGATTATTAAAATTGCTTCATTCATTACACCTCAAAACTTGTGTTAACTTAACATCTGGTAGAGGACCAATTAATGACGAGCTAACCCTTTTAAGCGGTGCAAAACAAACAATCTGCTTGAATAACAACTCACGATACCTTAAAAGGGTTTTCTCCAATTACTATAGTCGTCAGTACACTCAAATAATCAACCTTGATATTTTGAATGAGTTTGATAAACAGCTAAGCCTACTTGAAAAATTGACTAATAAACCCGCCAAACAGAAAACTACATTTCGTGTTATACCAGAAGCTCGAATAAGTTTGCATGATACATTTGAAATGATTTTTAAAAATGGCTCAACGAAAGTCATTTTGATATTTCCTTTTTCAGACATTGAAGAAAAGAACTGGCCAGAAAAAAACTATATTGATCTGATAAAACTATTTAGCGCTAATGGAAATATATCCGTTCTAATAAACGGCAGCCAGCAGCAAAGGGCTAAAAGTATACGTTTGATAAAGCAAGTTGGTGAACGCAAGAATATTTTCAATTTGGCCGGTCAGTATTCGCTAATGCAAAGTGCTGCATTGTTGGAGAAATGTGATTTGTTTATTGGTAACGATTCCGGATTTACTCATATAGCGAAAGCATTGGGAAAGAACATGATTGCATTAATTGGCGGCGGTTCATTCGGATTGTTCTTTCCGTATATAAAAAGAGAAAACGAATATCTACTTTATAATAATGTAGATTGCATGGGATGCGAATGGAGATGTATTCTTAGACGTAGAACTTGCATTGAAGACATTAGTGCTGAAAAAGTCTATTCACTAGCAATGAGTACTTTCTCATAAACTATATGGGTACCAGGTCTATTAATATATTGGGTATGTCTCTATTATTGTTAAAAAAAGAAGAGGTGATAGAATTAGTAGAGCAATCAATAGTAGAAAAAGGTAATAGTAAAATAATATTTTGTACAGATTTTAGACTACTATATCACAACCGATTACATCCATTCATCTTTTCAAATGACATAATTTATTATCCCGACTCACTGGGAGTATTTCTTGTTCTTAAAGCACTGTACTTCAAACAAACTGCAGGCTTTAAAAAATTAGTAAGTACTGATATTCACCTCGAAATATTAGGAAGTGCAAATCAAAATAAGCGATCAATCTTTTTGGTGGGAAGCACCGATGAGGTATTAAATTCATTTACGAAAATGTTGAGGGATTGTTTCCCCAAAATAAAACTCCTCGGTTCAAGAAACGGATTTTATGAATTTTGCGAAAGTGATATTAAAGTCATTAATTCAACAAGACCAGATATTTTGCTGGTAGGCATGGGAGTGCCTCGACAAGAATTATGGGTAATGGAAAATTATCAAAGGTTGAACGCGGGATGTATAATAACGGTTGGCGCGTTCTTTTCTTTTTATTCGGGCAAAACGAAAAGAGCTCCAAAATTTCTGCGCAAACTATCTTTGGAATGGCTGCATAGATTTTTGCAAGAACCAGCGCGACTTTGGAGAATATC
>JAJYOQ010000349.1 GCA_021796135.1 Bacteroidota bacterium | reverse complement strand
TCACGTGAAGATGCAGCAGTAGTATTTCAAAGAAAAGATTCTCAAACCGGTTCGGTAAAGTATATTTATCACGGTAACGACGGTACACATATGCCTTGGAATGATACGGCACAATTAAATCTCCTTAATCCGGAAGTAAGAGAATCTCTTATTCAAACAATTTTACATGTTGCAAGGAAATTTCCGATTATTCGTTTTGATGCAGCAATGACATTAGCAAAAAAACATTATCAAAGACTATGGTTTCCCCAGCCGGGAACTGGTGGTGCCATTCCTTCCCGTTCAGATTATTCAATGACGAGGCAGGGTTTTGATGATGCTATGCCTGAAGAATTTTGGAGGGAAGTTGTCGACAGAATCAATAAGGAATTACCGAGTACGCTCCTTCTTGCGGAAGCTTTTTGGTTAATGGAGGGGTATTTTGTACGAACACTCGGAATGCATCGGGTATATAACAGCGCATTTATGCACATGTTAATGAAAGAAGAAAATAATAAATACCGCGAACTTATTAAGAATACTTTGGATTTTAATCCAGAGATTCTGAAACGGTATGTTAATTTTATGAGTAATCCCGATGAAGAAACTGCTGTTAATCAATTCGGCAAAGGGGATAAATACTTCGGAGTAGCAATGCTGATGATTACCCTTCCCGGACTGCCGATGTTTGCACACGGTCAGATAGAAGGTTTTTCAGAAAAATACGGGATGGAATACAAACGGGCATATTTAGACGAATTTACAGATGATAATTTGGTCAACAGGCATGAATCCGAATTATTTCCACTGATGAAAAAGAGATATTTATTTAGTCAAGTTATCGATTTTGAATTTTACGATTTTATTACAGATTCGGGATCGACAAATGAAAATGTATTTGCATATACAAACAGATCCGGAAATGAAAGAGTGCTTATAGTCTATAATAATGCATACACACAATGCAGCGGCATGATAAATATATCGGTAATAAAGAAATACGGCAGCGATTCTAACTCAAATGAAAAAAGAATTATAAAGATAGCTGATGCTCTTCAGATTAATTCAGGTGTGCCTTATTATTATATATGCAAAGAACAAAGGACAGGAATGGAATTTTTATTTTCCGGAAAGGAAGTTTCTGAAGAAGGAATTTATTTTTCTCTTTCCGGATATGAGTATAAAGTCTTAATGAATTTTGAAATTGTTTTTGATACTTTTGGCAATTATTCAAAAATGTACCAGGCAATTAAAGGAGTAGGAATCCCATCGATTAATCAAAGATTATATGAGATGAAACTTGCACCGCTGCATGAATCATTGTATTATTTATTTTCCAAAGAAACTTTTCAAGAATTAGCTGAATTAGCTTTTAATGCGGAAGTTTTAGTAAAAGCAAATATAGGGAAAGGATTAAAATTTCTACCGCAATTAAGAGAAACTATTGCAAACTTAGTTCATGAATTAAATTCTCTTTATAAAATTAATATTAAATTCGAATTAGTTATTGATTATTTAGAGAATGATTTGATTAATCTTAACCTCAGATACAACAATTTTAAGAATATCGCCTCACTAAAGCAGAACAGTAAGTTTTTTGGAGACTTTACATCGCCTGTAAATAATATCTTCAAGGAGAATGAATTTCTTTTTATTTATATTTTCTTAAACAGGATACAAATAATCATAAAACAAGAGTTAGTTAATACTGAACTCTTTGAAGATTTAATGTTAAGAAAAGGTTTAATTGAGATTTTTAAGGAATTAGGACAAAAAGTAGAAAACATTTTTGAAGATGTTTCTTTAATCCAGGCACTTTTGACAAAAAATGACCTTATAGCAAGGATTTCCAATGCAGATTCTGGGATAGAACAATTTTTAATATCTGAATTGATAGATAATAAAGATGTAATTGATTTTCTTTTATTGAATGAATTTGAGAATATCATTTATTTTAATAAAGAACGATTTGAAAAGCTGGTTAGGTGGATGCTTCTTTTATCTCTTATAAAAAATGATGCTGCTGATCTCACTAAGTTAAATAGTAAATTAAAAAAGAAAACAAATAATTTTAGTGATCGAGCAATAAGCATCTACAAAACATATGATTTTCTGATAAATAAATCGGCACAATCCGGTTATAGGTTGAATACTTTAAAAGAATTGATAAAATCAAAGGCAATAGAAACAGAACCAAGAATAAAACAGAAAAAAGTTAAAGATAAATCTAAAGCTGTAAGTAAGCCCATAAGACGTAAGAAAAAAAATAATTAATTGGAAAACTAGTAATAATTATTTTGAAAGATATTTATTTATCGCATCTGCACAATTTTCGCCGTCAATGGCAGCTGAGACAATACCGCCGGCATATCCCGCCCCTTCAGCACATGGAAATAAACCCCTTAATTGAGTATGCATCAAAGTAATTTTATCTCTGGGAATTTTGACCGGAGAACTGGTTCTGCTTTCTACTGCTAAAATTTGAGCTTCCTCTGAATAATAACCTTTCATTTTTTGATCAAATATTTTAATTGCACGTTGTAATGCTTTTGACATAAAGGCAGGTAATGCTTCATGAAGCGAAGTCGAAATTACTCCCGGAATATAAGAAGTTTTCGGTAATGACGAAGAATATTTTTTATTAACAAAATCAGTCACCCGCTGTGCCGGTGCACTTTGAGAATTATTGCCTAAGCTAAAGGCAAGAGATTCCAATTCCTTTTGGAGCATTAAGGCAGCTAATGCACCTTTACCGGAATACTTTGTCCAATCCTTTGGACCAATAGAAACAACAAAGCCCGAATTGGCAAAAGGAGAATCGCGGCGGGAAAGCGACATACCATTTAGGACGATTTCCCCCGGTGCTGTTGCAGCAGGAATTATTATTCCGCCGGGACACATACAGAAAGAATATATTCCCCGGTCGTCTATATTACATGAAACATTATAGCTTGCCGGAGGAAGATTTTCATTTTTAATTTTTGAATGATATTGAATTTCATTTATAAGACTTTGCGGATGTTCAATGCGAACGCCCATAGCAAAAGGTTTAGGTTCAATTAAAATATTTTTCTTGTCAAGAAGTTCAAAGATATCTCTTGCTGAATGACCGGCAGAAAGAATAACTGCATCGCCTGTTATTTCTTCAATGTCATTAATTTTTAACCCTTTAGCTTCACCTGCATCAACAATAATATCTGTGACTTTTGAATTAAAGTGGATTTCTCCTCCGCAATTTAATATTGTTTCTCTAATTTCCTGAATAATTTTCGGTAGTTTATTAGAGCCAATATGAGGATGCGCTTCGATCAGAATATCTTCGTCAGCGCCGTGCTGAACTAGGACATTCAATATCTTTCTTACATCTCCTCGTTTATTTGATCTCGTATAAAGTTTTCCGTCACTAAAAGTGCCTGCTCCGCCCTCTCCGAAACAATAATTAGATTCAGGATTTATTTTGTGCAGCTGCTGAATATCATGTAAGTCTTTTCTTCTATCTCGGACATTCTTTCCCCTTTCGAAAATTACTGGCTTAATACCAAGTTCAATTAATCGCAATGCGGCGAACATTCCAGCTGGTCCGAACCCTACAATTAGAACTCTTTTATTATTATTGACAGAGACATAGTCTATATGAGGAGTATGTTCAGTAGGAGATTCATTAACATAAATATCAGTTAATAAAACAAAAACGGGATTCTTTTTCCGGGCATCTACTGATTTTCTTCTTACAGAAATTGCTTTTATTTCATCTTCCGGAACAGAAGCTTCTTTACAGGCAGCTTTATAGATATAATCTTTATTATTAATAAACTCCGGTGAAACAATAATTTCTTTTTGAAGTATCATTTTCGTCCTCTATTTATGAGGAAATGTAATTATAAATATTGAAATCCAAATAACTAAAATAATCCTTTAATCAAGCCGCCGTCAACGTGAATAGTATTTCCGGTTATATAGCTGGCTTGTTTAGAAGCAAGAAAAGTAACGGCAGAAGCAATTTCCTCGGGACTTGCCAATCGATTCATCGGTATTTCTTTTGCCATATCCACAAGAATTTCTTCGTGAGATTTTCCTAACTTTTTACTATTATGAACTGCTAAATCATATATTCTGTTTGTCAGCGTATAGCCGGGAGCTACATTATTCACAGTAATATTAAATTTAGCTATTTCATTGCTTAATGATTTTGCATACCCAATAACGCCGCTTCTAAGTGAATTTGAAAGCATAAGATTATCCACCGGCTGTTTAACTGTTAGCGATGTAATATTGATTACTCTGCCCCACTCCTGAATAATCATACTTGGAATTATTAGATTTGAAAATCTTACAGCGCTAAGAAGCACTTGTTCAAATGCTTCCTGCCAATTTATATCCGTAAGGTCACGGAAATTACCGGCTGCCGGACCTCCGCAATTATTAACAAGAATATCTATTTTCCCAAATTGCCTTTCGACGGAAGCGTAGGCATTTTCAATATCTTTTTGTTTATTTAAGTCGCAAACTACCCAGAAAGGATCTCCGCCGTATTTCTTTTTAATTTCTGCAGTTGTTGATATTAACTCCTCTTTATTTCGCGAGCTAATTGCTATTTTGCAGCCTTCGGCAGCAAGTGATTCGGCAACCGATTTGCCTATGCCCTTGCTCGAAGCAGTAATTAAAGCTACTTTATCTTTTATACCTAAATCCATTTTTACCTCACATTTTGCTTAAAGTAAAGATAAGAATTTATAAAAAAATAATCATTGATAATTTCATTATGGAAAAATGAATAATTTATTTAATAGTCAAGATAATATGTAAAATCCCTACCCGAATCATCATTATAGCAATGGCAGCTAAGAATAACGAAGATATTTTTGCAAATGCTTTTGAACCGCCTGCTCCAATTAATTTCATTAAAAAACGGGCATCTACTGATTTTCTTCTTACA
>JAJYOQ010000348.1 GCA_021796135.1 Bacteroidota bacterium | reverse complement strand
TATGAAGGTAATGCTTCTATTCATAACTGTTATTCTTTTTATAGGAATATCAGGTTGTTCTTCAAACAAAAAAATAATAAATGAAAAGACAGTAATTCCGCCCGGTGTGTGCAGGATAAACGCTGAAGTTATAAAAATTGATTCTACTTTATGGGGTGGTATTAGTAATGATCCTTGTGCCAAAGCACCATGTGTAGCATGGATCAAAGTCAAAAATATTATTGGTTATGGTGCTGGTACAGCGACAGTGAAAAAGGGCGACACATTAAAAACTAAATTCGCTTTCACTTTAAATCCGACTACTAAGGAAACATTTCCAACGTTAAAAGAACAACTTCCAGGGTTAAGTGAGGGTTCATCATTTGTTGCCGATATCCAACTTCTACCTTCGGATCCGTCAAGTATGAAAAAAGAAAAACTTTACTTAGTGTACGGATATAAAAAAACGAAATAGAATTATTAACTAAAATCAAAGGAAAGATATGAATAGAAAAATGTTATACATTTTGTTAGCTTGTGCTGTGTTATTAGGGGCATCAAGAATATTTTCTCAAAGTCTCGTAAAGACAAATTCAAATAATTCATTTCCCGGATTTAATCGTATGCCGTTAACTAAGGAAGATTTGACGTCGCGCAGGAAGTGGGAGTTTATGCGATTAAGAGATCCATACACAAATACAATTCCGGCTAATATTTCCACACTGGAGAGGTTATATGCAAAAAATTTGCCGAATGATAAAATGATGAGACTCCAAAAAGGTACTCAAATTGTTAATTCAAATCCCTGGACATATAGAGGTCCTTATAATCAAGGAGGCAGGTCCAGAGCACTTGCGGTGGATGTGAATAATCCAAATATTATTTTGTCCGGCGGAGCTACCGGCGGTATGTGGCGGTCAACGGATAACGGACAAAGCTGGGTTAAGGTTACGCCCGCTCAGGATACTGTTCAAACAGTTACTTGTATCGTCCAGGATACAAGAAGCGGAAAAACTAACAACTGGTATTATGGCACCGGTGAATATGCATCTAATTTAGAATTACCAGACAACGGCGCAGGATTCGTTACATTTTTAGGCGGCGGAGTTTACAAATCTACCGATGATGGAATTACATGGTCAAGATTATCCTCAACTTCTTCCGGCTATGTGCCGACTTTAGTTAACCGGTTCCAGATAGTTTGGAATATTGCAGTTGATACCTCCAATATGTCTCAGGATATTGTTTATGCTGCTGTTCTGGATGGAATATATAGATCAAGCGACGGCGGTGCAAATTGGAGTTTGGTCCTTAGTGACAGAGATACCGCTAATACTAATTTATCTATCTATTCGAATGTGGCTGTTACCAGTCATGGTGATGTTTATGCTGCTCTTAGCAATGGAAAGTCTCAAGGTATTTGGCATTCGACTGACGGAATAAATTGGACTGATATTACTCCCACAGCTATGCCTGCAGCTTATGGCAGAATAGTCATCGCAAGCGCGCCTACTAACACAAATGTTTTATATGTTTTAGCTAATACTCCCGGAAGCGGAAATTCGGGTTCCCCGGATAATGGTACAGGCGACTATCATACTCTCTTAAAATATAGTGCTTCCTCTAATCAATGGACTGATCTAACAAACAGCCTGCCTGCCTGGAGCGGAAACGTCGGAGGATATTCTTCTCAGAACGGTTACGATATGGTCATTAAAGTTAGTCCGGCAGATTCTAATTTTGTAATTATTGGTGGGACTAATTTATATAGAACCACTGATGGCTTTGCTACTAAATTAGACTCTACAAATTGGGTTGGCGGTTATTCGACAAATAATGATGTCTCGTCGTATACGAATCAACATCCTGATGAACATGATCTTTACTATTTACCGTCAAATCCCAAAATTGTTTATTCCGCTAATGACGGGGGACTTAGTTACACAACAGATATTACGGCTAATCCAGTAAATTGGACAAGTATTAATAACGGATTCTCTACAACACAATTTTATTCAGTTGCGCTGGATCATGCTACGGCTAATTCTCCATTAATTGTCGGCGGGATGCAAGATAACGGAAACATGATGGATACCACGCTAACCGGGAATTCAAGCTGGATTGTCCTACCTTATGGCGGTGATGGATGTATCTCTGCAGTAGCAGACAGCGGTAATTATATCTACTTCGCAACTCAAAACGGAAATATCATGGAAGCGAGATTATCCGACCAGCAAGGTGCTTTAATAAAACCTGCTGGCGCTACCGGATACCTATTTGTTACCCCCTATGTGCTAGATCCTGCCAATACAAATATTATGTATTTAGCTGCTGGAACAAATATTTGGAGAAACACTAATCTATTAAGTATACCTATCGGGACTGACTCCGCGACATCTACAAATTGGACTGATTTTAGTAGCTTCGATACAACCGCCAATGTCACTGCTTTAGCTGTGTCTACTCAACCAGCTCACGTTTTGTATTATGGTACTGACGGGGGTACTGTATTTAAGGTTCTTAATGCAGATCAAGGGATTCCTACTTCTCAGAATATTACTTCCAATACATTTCCTTCAGGATTTGTGAGCAGCATAGCTGTTGATCCTCAAAATGCAAATAATGTTTTAGTTGCATTTTCGAATTACAATATTTTAAGTATATTCTCTACTACTGACGGAGGAGTATCATGGAATGCAGTATCGGGTAATCTAGAGCAAAATCCAGATGGTAGCGGTAATGGTCCCTCGGTTCGTTCAGTAAGAATTTTGAATTTGAACGGAAGTAAGATCTATTACGCCGGGACGAGTACAGGACTTTATGCAGCTACTACATTAAACGGAATGTCTACTACATGGGTTCAACAAGGTACTGACAATATTGGTATGATCGATGCAGAAACAATCGATACAAGAGATTTAGACGGAACTGTTGCAGTCGGAACTTTTGGAAACGGTGTATATAGTACTCAATTTAGTATAACGGGAATACAAGAAGTGAAAAACATTCCGCAGACTTATTCACTTTTGCAGAATTATCCTAATCCATTTAATCCGACAACCACTATTACTTATCAGTTGCCAAAGACGGAAAATATAAAGCTGAATATTTATAATATATTGGGTGAAGAAGTGAAAACTCTTATAGACAGGAATGAATCCGCAGGAGTTTACCATGTGAAATTTGACGGAAGTAACTTTGCAAGCGGAGTGTATTTCTATAGACTTCAAGCAGGTAACTTCATTGCTACGAAAAAATTGATACTATTGAAATGACAGTCTATATATAGGGCACTTTTAAAAACTATCTTTTATAAAAATTTACCGCAGAGAACCTGCCTACCGAGAGCGTTGCAGAACTCTCCTATTTAGTAAAGAGAGATCTCAAAACTGTCTAAAATGGGATTTCTCCCTCCGGTCGAAATGACATTTTGGAGTTGTGCAACAGTCTCTCCCGGCAGGGTCCCCCTCTATTATCTGTATTTCAAAAATTCAAGCTTTAGAACCCCACAGCTAATAAATAAAAATGATAACTTAAATAAATTAAGTAATGAATTACTGAAAAACAATTATTATTTATAGATTTCAAATTGATAACTGATAACTGATTACTGTTAATTGCATAATCCCGTGCCGGCACAATTTTCCAACTGACAAAAATTCCGCCCACACTCAAAGCCCAAAACTGCGCCAAAAATCTTAGCATACTTAGCTTGGTATTTTAGAATAAAACCGGAGTGAATTTAGAGCAGTAATAAAATACCCTTTTGCAAAATATTGACATTTTCGAGAACAATTTCGAGAACATTTAAGCTTTCGAGTATTTTCTTAAAAACAAAAAAGCCTTGTAATTATTTAGTCTACAAGGCTTTACGAGAGTGCACCTGTGGAGATTCGAACTCCAAACCTTCTGATCCGTAGTCACAGGGAATCGTTGATTTTTCATCAAAATTAAAGGGTTTTTAAGAGTTTTTATGTACTCCATACACAGTCCATACAATGGAAGGAGTAATAAAATGTTCTTAACTAAAAACAACAAATCCTCCTTTTATCAAATTGTCTATTTTGTTGATGGTAAAAGAAAAACGCATTCAACCAAAAAAACAGATAAACACCAGGCAATCCAATATCTTGAAACGTTCGAAAAATCTCCTCTTCCATTAGCTAAAATTATTTCTTCAGAGCCGCAAACACGCGAGCCAATAAATATTTTAACACTCTCAAAATTCAAAGATGAATATTATGAATATGTAAAACCGGTTAAGTCAAAGAAATATCTTGATTCAATAGCTTATTCATTTAAACAACTTATTTCTTTTTGCGGCGATATTCCGCTTAATGATTTATCAAATAGGATAGTCGATAAATTTATTAACACAACATTCAACCGAACACAAAGAGGAGCTCATCTTTATTACCGGACACTTAAAGCAGCGATCAATAAAGCTGTAGAATGGGACTACATTCCATTGAATCCATTTACTAAAGTAAAATTCCCGAAACTCTCAAAAACATTTCCTGTTTTCATTACAGAAAACGAATTACTTATTATTATTGCAAACACTAATTACCAGCATCTAAAAGATTTCTTTACAGCCGCATTCTATACCGGCTTACGTCTAGGCGAATTAATTAACATGAAATGGGATTGGATAGATCTAGTGCAAAATCAGATTACAATTAAATGCAGTAAAGATTTCATGACGAAAAGTAAAAAGGAAAGAATTGTCCCAATGAGTTCAAAGGTTAGATCAATAATTATGTCTCGCTCCAATTCTGCTATTCATAACCCTACTGAATTTGTATTCTATCATACAAGAGGGAAGAGGCTTTACCCGGAATCCATAAGCAAACAATTCAAAAAGATTGTTAGAAAATCTAATCTAAATGAAAGCATACACTTCCACACTTTACGCCATTCGTTCGCTTCAATGCTGGTAATT
>JAJYOQ010000347.1 GCA_021796135.1 Bacteroidota bacterium | reverse complement strand
AACGCCTGATTTCGGTTCTGGAATTGACGGTGCTATCGGTATAAGATTTTATCCTTCCTTAAACTAATTTTAAAGAATAACTGATGTCACGCAAAGGGTTATTATTACCTAATTAGAAACCTCGGAGGTTTAAACTCTACTACCATTATATTTGAAATTGTTTGCGTAACATGAGTGAATAACTAATAGGCAGGTCATCGAGGGAGATATCCCCTTTACAGCAGGTACTTATATCAACGATGGATAATTTCCCTTTTCCTTAAATCTTTGTGTCGCCACTCTGTGGCTCTTTTATTTTTTTGTTTGTTATTTCCCTACTAATATGCCGCACCGCTGGTGTTTTTCCATTGCGCCTTACCGTCTCATAGCCGCAGAGCGGCGACATATTAGTAGCAAATTATCGAAAGAAAAAAAATTAAAGCTCCGGAGGAGCGATACATAGTTTGAATTATATTTGTCAAGCCTGCATGCCTTTTGATGAGGAAGTCTTAACACCCCAAATGCCATTTCAACCCGGCAGGCGGAGGGCCTGCCCCGTATGCGGGACTCCTTCGATATGACACGAAAACACCTGTCATTTCGACGAACGACAGTGAGGAGAAATCCCACGAATAGTTCTGGTGATCGAATTGAACATGGGATATCTCAGTCGCAAGCTCCTTCGATATGACATGAAAATGATTGTCATTTCGACTGAGCCTGCCTAACGGGCAGGCAGGCAGGGGTGGCAGTATTGTAGAGTTTAATCAAAAAAGTATTGTCTTTTTTTCATCCCTTTGGTCTATTGAATTTTACAATAATTCTCATTATAATATTTGATAGAGGTTTAAGTATCAATGCGGAAATAGATACAAGTGTTAGAATTATGAGGGAGTTATGTCAAAAAACAAACTAATAACGGCTGATACAATAAGTGAATTCGCCGAAAATATACTCAACACTGTGCGGGAACCTTTGCTTGTATTGGATAAAGAGTTAAGAGTAATTAAGGCCAATCATTCATTCTTTGATTTCTTCAAAGTAACTTCCAATGAAACAATCGGAACGCTTATATATGACCTGGGAAACCGCCAATGGAATATTCCAAAACTGAAAGAACTCCTCGAGACAATCCTTCCCGAAAAATCAACTTTCGACAATTATGAAGTTGAGCATGATTTTCCCACAATCGGCAGACGAATAATGCTTTTGAATGCCCGGCAAATTGAAAGAGCCTTTGGAAAAGAGAAGATAATTCTGTTAGCAATAGAAGATATCACCGAGCGGAAAAAAATGGAACTTAATTTATCATCAGCGACAGAAATTGCAAAACTTGGTTATTGGGAATATTATGTCGATTCAGGGAATTTTATTTTTAACGACCAGTATTACAGGCTCATACATGGCTCATCTACGGAAAAACAAGGCGGTAATATTATGAGCGCTGAAGAATTTGCCAGAAGACTTGTCTATCCCGATGATTCAAAACTTATAGGAAAAGTTTTGCAATCGGCGATAGAGTCGCCGGATCCGGATTATTTCGGAATGGTAGAGTCAAGAGTATTAAGAGACAATGGAGATGTAGCGAATGTCTCCGTCCAATTTAAAGTGATTAAAGATCGTTCGGGACGAACCTATAAGGTCTTTGGCATAAATCAGGACATTACCGACGAAAAACGTGCCCGGAAAGAATTGATTCAAGCAAAAGAAAAAGCGGAAGAAATGAACAGACTCAAGTCAAATTTTCTTGCTAATATGAGCCACGAGCTCAGGACACCCTTAATTGGAATTTTAGGATATGCTGAATTTTTAGAGAATGAGTTAAAGGATGAAAATTTAAATCAGATGGTAAAAATTATAAAAACCAGCGGGCAAAGGTTGGATAAAACTTTGAATAACATACTTGATATTTCCAAAATTGAATCTGAAAAACAGCACATTAATCTAAAAGAACAGGATTTATTAATATGTTTAAGTGAGCAGATAAAATTATTCAAAGCAGTGACTGAAGCAAAAGGATTGTCACTTAAATTTGAATCCGAGGAAGAAATATTAAATGCATATATAGACGAAGAATTGTTCACATCAATAATAAATAATCTTTTAAATAATGCAATTAAATATACAGAGATAGGCGGAATAACTTTAACTGCAAAACGGGATGAATATAATGCCTATTATGAATGAAACAAGAGAAAATAATAGTCACCTAAAACCAAAATTGTTATTTGTTGAAGATGACAAAATCGCAACAGACCTGGTTATAAGGTTATTAAAGGAGAAATATGATATTGAAAGTGTAACAACCGGGGAAGAAGCTATAAAAAAGGCGGAAGAAAATGATTATGATGCATTTTTAATGGATATTGGACTTCCCGGAAAATATAACGGGATTCAAACAACAATAGAGCTGAAGAAAATAAAAAACAATAAAGATAAGCCTTATATTGCCATAACTGCATTTGGTATGGCTGGTGATAGAGAATATTTTCTTTCTGAAGGATTAACCCATTATGTTTCCAAGCCTTTTGAATTCATTAAGTTTATAGAGATAATTGAGAAAGCGTTAAAGAAAACAAAAGAGCCGATATAAAAAATTTTCTGTCACTCCTTCGGAGTTTTAGTTTATTGTTTGTCGTGTTTGCTATAATAATGTCAGGCCTTCGGGATTATACTTCGTATTTATTGCTTACATTTTTTTTATTGTGGGTTCGTCTATAATAATATCACCCCCGAAGTGGTGACTTTATTATTGAGATGCCCGGTAGTAAATCAGAACATTTCCATTTCTGAATGTCTTTGTTTTAAGAAGCTCTAATTTAATCCTGCCGTTAATGTCCTTAAATAATGGATTTCCTTTTCCTACTGCTACAGGATTTATCATTACTCTGAATTCATCAATTAAATTTAACTTTGCAAAATTTGATGTTAGTATGCCGCTTCCAAATATTATTATATCTTTTCCTTGTTGAATTTTTAGCTTTGATACTTCATCCTCAACATTTTCTTTGACCAGCCTTGTATTATTCCACTCAACACTATTTAGTGTCTTGGAAAAAACAATTTTGGGAGTATCATTCATCTTCCCGGCAACGATTGGATCGTTCTTTGTCGCAATTGCAGTTGGCCAATAGCTTGCCATTAGCTTATAAGTTACTCTTCCGAATAAAAGAGTGTCAACTGAATTTAACTGTTCAATTGCAAATTCATTAAACTCTTCATCAACATTATGCCAGCTAATATCGTGGTTTGCTCCTTCAAAGAAGCCATCCAGAGTTAACATATTGAATGAAATTAATTTCCTCATTATTCTCCCCTTTTTCTAAAAGGAATGAATTCACTGATAAGATTATCACGCAAATAAATACCTCCCCACATCAGAATTGCGAAATAAATAGGAAACAATGTGTTGCTTAAGAGCGGGCTCATAATTCTTCCAGTCCATAATCTCTTTTTAGAGATTGGGACTGTCGATGTTTCAGATTTCATAATTATTACCTCTATATAATATTATTCCTGTTCATACGCTCGCCTCAAAACATCTATTTCTATTTTAGTCATCTGAAGCATTGCCTTCATTACTTGTTGCGATTTTTTCCGCTCAGGGTCGCTCATCAATTTTCCTAAAGCTGTAGGCACGATTTGCCACGTTACTCCGAATTTGTCTGTAAGCCAGCCGCACTGTCCTGGCTTTCCGCCTTCCGAAAGTTTTTCCCATAATTTATCTACCTCTTCCTGCGTGTCGCAATTGACAAATAAAGATATTGCCGGAGTGAAATTTTCCTTATTGCAGTCCATCGCCATAAATTCCTGCCCGTTCAAAGAGAATGTTGCATGCAGTACTTTTCCAACCGGGCCTTTTTCATCTACGCCGAAACGTTGTAATGAGATTATGCTCGAATCATTTCCCGGAAGGACAGATCCGGTAATATTGGAAAACACAGAAGTGTAATAATTGATTGCCTCTTCGGCTTTATTTTGAAACCATAATAACGGTGTAATCTTTTGATTATGGTCTGCGAAATTCAATTGCCACGAAACACCGAATCTATCATTGAACCATACGAACTTTTTACTGAATGGATATTTATCTAACGGCATAAGTATTTTGCCGCCTTCAGACAGTTTCTTATAAAGCTTATTTATTTCCTCTTCACTCTCGCATTTAAAGTGGAACGATATGGATGGATTCAAAATGAAATCTTTGAGCGGGCCGCCATTTAACGCTATAAATTTTTGTCCATATAACTCAAATTCTACGATCATTACTGATCCCTTTTGTCTTCCTGACACCTTTGCTGCTGCTTCATCATAGCGGGAAGTATTTCCAATCTTTGAATTTTTTCCGCCTGAGGCTGAACCGTCTACTGAAGAAAAAACATTTACATAAAAGTTAGCCGCCTCTTCAGCCTGGTTATCAAACCATAAGAATGGATTAATCTTTTGCATGATAGTATTCCTTCTATTATTGAATTCGTTGTAGTAACTGAAATGATCCGCATTACTAATTTATTGATTCAAATATATTTCGGCTATGCCAAAATCGTCAGGTGTGATTACGGCAATATCACTGCCATAGACGGCGATTAGATAATAGGTTGTCTATATTAATGTTTAGCCACGTTGAACATGGGATATCTCCCCGCAAACCCCGCATACGGGGCAAGCACTCACTGTCGTTCGTCGAAATGACATTTATTTTTGTGTCATATCGAAGGATCCGCCGCGGCGGATCCTTCGATATGACAGGTGGAAGTTGTGCAACAGTCTCTTACAGCATTAAGTATAAAAAAACGATACACTATTTCATTTTTGAGACTTACCAGAGTTAATTTTGCGTTAAATAACATTATATTTTGGGTACAATTTATGATATATATTCCGTATTATTAAATATAGCATAAATCATCTTAGATGAAGTTTCTCTGCGGGATAATGAATTAGCGGAAT
>JAJYOQ010000346.1 GCA_021796135.1 Bacteroidota bacterium | reverse complement strand
CTAGTACAAATTAGGCCTTAAACGCAGTTCATTTTAGCTGGTTTAAGGCTTTTTTGTTGAATTTTCATACAATAGATACAATAAAAACAATAGAAAAAATAGTTCCTAGTAAGATTTTGATTATAGAAAATTATTTTTTGTCGTTTATAGGCATTATCTCACCAGCCTTGAAATTTAGCTGAATTTTCGATAGCAATATTTCGAACAAATTATCTCGAGAATTATTATATCTAAATTCTAATTCCTTCAAATAAAGGATTAAGGTTATTTCATTAGTTCCCTTAAAATTCATTAGCCTTGGTTTTGCGAATCACCAAAATATTCCAAGTTGAGAAAATTTTTTATTAGTTAAATATTTCGATAATCTTTTGTTTGGACGATAAGTTTCAAAATTATAATAAGCAGAACTATTCTGTATTCTACTTCGAGTAATCAAAATTAAAGAATCTTTCTGCTCATCATTGTTCTGATTAAAGCTTATAAATATTTTCTCTTTGATTAGCCGAATGCCGATTTGCCCTACTATCCCTTTCATAATTTTTGAATGCTGATCTAGCTTTGATAAAGATAAATCATTGAGACAACTTCTAAACACATTAAAAAACAGCATTACTGTTTTATAATTTATTTTTAATTTTTTAGAAGTAAGTGTTGCGTTTAGTTCTAGCTCAAATAATTTTACTGTTAGCAGAAACTCTGAATACTTAATCCTTGTAAGTGAGAGTATACTGTCTCTTCGTTTCGTCCACTCATAATTACAGTCATAATAGTATTCTGTTTTACTATGAAAAGTCTTTCCTTCCAATTTGTTAGAATATTTTTCATAAGACTAAAAAACATTCTATCAGATCCACTAATTTTTAACTTAGGATCGTTCCGTTGATAAATTTCTAGTTGCTTGTGTAAAAAAACATTTTCTAATATCAATTGTGATTTAGTTAAAAATAATTTCCGTAAGAATAATAGTAAGGATTTTAACATCTGTCTATTCAATTTATTGAAATTTGCAGGGTAAAGATAAGGAAAGAATTCTTTTGATTTCAGCGATTTTTAGCTATTTGTAACGCGGATGGAGTTTTGAATAGGCACAATTCCCGGTAGAAATTTCATATTTAATTTATTGGCTTTTAATCTCATTCTTAAATTTCGTCCTTTATTATTCACTTTTTATTGTTATCTGATGGGCTTTACATAAATCCATCACGTCATGCGCAACTATTTTAGAAGCCTCGAATACTTCAGGAGATATGACACTACCAAAGCCAAAGGATTTTCCTTCAATTGCAAAAAGTCTCAATTCTGAAGGTAGTTTTTTAAGCTGGACAGCTAATTCAATTGCAGATATTATGTCAAAGGTGTGGGAAGAAAAATGAAATTTTTTATTTGGTATCTGCTGTTTTAATAAATCAAGCCTAAAAATTGTACCCGGTGATGAACCAGAAGATACCGCATCAATAATTATAACTTTATCTCTCTCTGTCCATTCTTGAATAAGAGATAACCCATCGCCAACTATTTCTATGAGTAGGACACCGCGCAGGTTTTGGGATCTTAATTTCTCTAAAACAATCAGTCCAACAGCATCATCTGACCGGTAAAAATTTCCGACACCGAAAACTATTATTTTACCATTATGTAAAGCAGAGTCGAGCATTATAAGAGAGAGTAATTGAAAAAATAAATCAAGACCGATCTATTTCAAATTTTAAAAAATGAGTTGCACATGAAATGCATGGATCATAGTTGCGAACTAATTGTTCGCAGTGCCAGGTTAGTTTATCATTCTCAAGATTAAGATGCCCCGGCACAAAATTCCAAAGATCTTTTTCAATTCTTTTCTGATTTTGTGAAGTTGGCGGAACTATCTTTGCATTAAGTATCATACCATTATCATCGATATTATACCGATGATAGAGAATTCCGCGAGGCGCTTCAGTGCATCCATACCCAATACCAGCACGGGGATGAACATCTACAGCAGGCTTATCGGGCATCTCATAATTTTCTATGATACGAATAGATTCATCACAAGCGTAAACTAATTCGATGCTGCGGACAATAATGCTCTTAAATGGATTAAAACATCCTTTAGTTAGTCCAGCTATTTTAGCTGCTTCATGAGCAAGAGGAGAAAGTTTATCATAATTTAGATTATAACGAGCAAGGGGACCCACCAAATAAGGATCATGACCTTTTAAGTAAGAATGAAGGGCATTTGAGTGGGATACATGTTCTTCAACGAAAAGATTTTCATATTTATCGATGGAAATATTTAGTCCTTTATTAGAGATTAAGTCTCCTTCGTTAAAAGGATACTCATCAGGATGAGAGATGGATACAAATTCATAATCTTCCTCAAAGTCCGGAAATGTAAAAGTAGAGACCCATTTTACAGTTTGAAAAGCAGTATCGCGTGTCTTCTTAAGTTTCTCTGCTAATTCCAAAAGCTGCCTTTTTACCGGTACCTTATAAAAGCCACCGACACGGACATTAATCGGATGAATCTCTCTTCCTCCTAAAAGTGTAACAATCTCATTCCCAATTTTTTTTAACTGCAAACCTTGTTGTACAATATCGGGATAATCCTTAGCAAGCTGTATAGCATCATCATAGCCCAGAAAATCGGGGGCATGTAACATGTAGACATGTAGTGCATGACTTTCAATCCACTCTCCGCAATAAAGGAGTCTTCTTAAAGCACGAATTTGTTCATTAATTTTAATACCAAAAGCATTTTCCATAGCATGGACGGAACTCATCTGGTAAGCGACTGGACAAATACCACAAATTCTAGAAGTAATATCGGGCGCCTCATCGAAAGATCTTCCGCGAAGAAAAGCTTCAAAAAATCTAGGCGGCTCGAAAATTTTAAATTTAACATCCGTTACACTATTCTCTTTTATTTTTATATAAAGTGAACCTTCACCTTCAACCCTGGAAAGATAATTGACTTTTATAGTTTTACTTTTCACGTATTTCACTCTCCTTCCGAAAAGCATCTGCATAAGCGTTAAATCCTCTGAAAGCTCTTATGATGCCATCATTATCGACACCAAGTTTATTCCAGTGGTCGCCGAGAGAACTTGTATTTGGAGTTTCCTTTGGCCCAAAGCAGCCATAGCAGCCGCGGTTATATGAGGGACAAATAGCACCGCAACCAGCTTGTGTTACGGGTCCTAAACAAGGCGTACCGTGAGCAACCATAACACAAACAGTTTCACGTCTTTTACATTCAATGCAAACACTGTAAGGAGGAATATTTGGTTTTCTTGCATTCAAAAAAGCGCTTAAAACTTCAACAAGCTGAAGTTTGTTGATGGGACAACCTCTTAATTCAAAGTCAACAGGAACATGATCAGAAATAGGTGTGGATTTATTTAACGTCTCAATATATTCGGGTACAGCATAAACCACAGAAATAAATTCTTTTACATCTTTGAAATTTCTAAGGGCTTGAATACCGCCGGCGGTAGCACATGCGCCAATTGTAATTAAAAACTTTGAAGAGCGGCGGACCTGATGTATTCTTTCAGCATCATGTGGAGTAGTTATAGAGCCTTCCACAAGCGAAACGTCGTAAGGACCTTTTATAACGGCACGTGAGGCTTCCGGGAAATTTGCAATTTCAATTTCACCAGCTATGGCTAATAGTTCGTCTTCACAATCGAGAAGACTTAACTGACAGCCATCGCATGAAGCGAATTTCCAAACGGCTAACTTTGGTTTTCTTTTTTGCGACATATCAAATTTCTCTTTTTGTAAGATAAGTATGCATGAAATCGTATCTAAACACAGGACCATCTTTGCAAATGAAAGTTGGACCTAACTGGCAGTGTCCGCAAAATCCAATTGCACATTTCATATTACGCTCCATAGAAATGTAAATATGATCGGACGGAACACCGTGTTTTTCAAGTTCAAGAGCGGTGAATCTCATCATAACTTCAGGACCGCAGACAACAGCAAATGAGTTTAGCGGATCAAAAGTAGCTTTATGAATTAGTCTAGTTACTACACCCACATTTCCTTTCCATGATTGTTGAGCACGATCGACGGTAACATGGACTTCAAGATCGAAGCGTGAGCGCAATTGTTCTAATTCCCTTTTGAACAATATGTCTTCCGGCGTCCTGGTCCCGTATAGTAAAACGATCTTGCCATATTTATCTCTTTGTGAAAGTAATTTATATAAAACAGGTCTAAGCGGCGCAAGTCCAATACCGCCGGCAACAACAATAACATCATTACCAATTGCTTCATAAACCGGCCAGGAATTGCCGAAGGGTCCCCTTACACCTAAAACATCACCGCGTTTTAAATTCTTCATTGCCCTAGTAACGGGGCCAACCAGCCGGACAGTGTGAACCAGCCTATCTTCATCGGATGGATTGCCACTGATTGAGATTGGCACTTCCCCATTGCCAAAAATATAGAGCATATTAAACTGACCAGGTTGAAAGGGAAAACTTATTTTGTTTTCGCATGGAGATAGATAAAAAGTAAATGTATCGTGTGTTTCCTTTTTTATCTGTTCTACTGAGAATAAGCATGGCAGCATAGGATCTTTATCCGGAGGAGATTTTATTTGAGAATTTGGATTAATAAATTCGTTGTCAAGAGTGTGTGCCATATACATCCAAAAGTTGTAATCTTGTTGATTGGAGACGCTGTTCAATTATATGAGCAAATCTTTTCAGAAGTTGATAACCGAGATCATGGTCCTCTTCACATTTGTTCCGAAGGCATTTACCGTCAAGCGCAATTGCTCTGGTGAGTTCAACAGCCCTGGCGTCAAATCGCCAGTGATAAGGCGGAATAAGCCATGACCAACCAAGCACATCGCCTTCCTCGAGCGTGTCAATCTCAATCGCTCCCCGTTCCGGGCTGAAAATTTCCAAAGCTACTTTTCCATTCCTAATGACGTAAAATTGATTAGCTTCT
>JAJYOQ010000345.1 GCA_021796135.1 Bacteroidota bacterium | reverse complement strand
GCTGGGTTTCAATATAGTGATCTCCCTGAATCAGGATTGGGATTTGCTTTATCCGTATTCCCCAAAGGCGCAGATTCAAAAACTTTACTTAATGAAGTTCAGAAAATATTGAAAGAAACTATTAAAAAAGGATTTTCAAGCGATCTTGTCGAATCAGAAAAACGTCATGAAATCTCTGATGCAGAATTTCAAAAAAATTCTATCTCCGGTTTAGCTTCTGCATGGTCTGAAGCTGTTGCTGTCGAAGGAAGAAACTCTCCCGAAGATGATTTAACTGCCTTAGAAAAAGTTACTGTCGATGATGTAAATCGCGTAGCTAAACTTTACCTGGATGATAATCATGCAGTATTTACGATTTTAACCCCTCAATCATCCGGAAAACCAATATCACAAAAAGGATTCGGCGGTGAGGAATCATTTGCCCCAAAAAATCCAAAAGCTGTTGAACTACCCGAATGGGCTGACAAAGCTCTGGGCAGATTAAGTATTCCTGCCTCTGTCGTTAATCCGGTTGTTAAGACTCTTTCTAACGGAATTAAATTAATTGTTCAACCGGAAACAATAAGCAATACCGTCAGCGTTTATGGCAGCATAAAAAATAATTCTGATTTGGAAACTGAAAAAGGAAAAGACGGCGTCGCTGGAATTCTTCAGCAGTTATTCTCCTATGGTTCAAAATCACTTGACAGGATTGCTCTCCAAAAAGCTTTGGATGATATTGGCGCTAATGAATCTGCCGGCACTTCATTCTCACTTCAGGTTTTATTTGATAATTTCGATAAAGGTGTTCAGCTTCTTGCAGATAATGAATTAAATCCCGGATTACCGGAAAATGCTTTTAATGTAATTAAAATGCAGACTGCAGCTACGGTAGCCGGCGAATTAAAAAGCCCTGATTATCTTACCGGAAAAGCATTAACTAAAGCGCTTTATCCGGAAAATGATCCGTCTCAAAGAGAAACTACTCCTCAAACTATTAACTCTTTGACTATTAATGATGTCAAAGATTATTATGCGAAAGTTTACAGACCTGATTTAACTACTATCGTAGTTATAGGTAATATTACTCCTGATAAAGCTCAGGAAATTATTGAGAAATATTTTGGGACTTGGTCTAGCTCCGGTGCAAAACCTGAAACAGAATTACCGCCGGTTCCTCTTAGCAAACCTTCTACTTCTTCCGTTCCGGATCGCAGCAGAGTCCAGGATAAAGTTTATTTAGCCGAAACTATAGGTCTTACACGGTCAAACCCTGACTTCTATGCGCTTCAATTAGGAAATCATGTTCTGGGAGGTGCATTTTATGCGACTCGGTTCTATAAGGACTTAAGAGAAAATGCCGGTCTGGTTTATTACGTCGGATCTTCATTTAATATCGGGAAAACCAGAGCTACCTACGAAGTAAATTATGGATGCGACCCGCCTAATGTTTCAAAGGCTAGAAAAATTGTCGAACAGGATCTGCAGCAAATGCAGAAAACATTAGTGACTCAGCATGAACTTGAACAGGCGAAAGCTATGCTGCTGAGAGAAATTCCTCTTTCGGAATCAAGTTTGAATAGTATTGCCGAAAGCCTACTTTCACTATCTGTCAATGATTTGCCTCTTGATGAATCAACTATCGCCGCTAAAATTTACCTGAAACTTAGCGCTGAGAATGTTAGAGATGCATTTTCAAAGTGGGTTCGTCCTGCTGACTTTATTCAGATTACCGAAGGTCCGAATCCTAAATAAAAGTTCCACATAGCATAAAAAAAGCCATGTAAATACTGCATGGCTTTTTTTGTTATTATTTTAATGTTGATTTATATAATCGCTGTTTCACTTTCAGCATCAAAGAAATGAAGTTTAGATAAATCTAAGAATAAATTCTTTTTACTTCCGGCGTTTGGTACTTCTCTTGCCGGTATTCTTGCTATGAATTGGGTACCTTCAATTTGAAAGTATAAATAAATTTCGTTTCCCATTGGTTCTACTACTTCCAATTCCACATTTATTTTTTCGTGAGATAATAAATTTGCATAATTTGATTCATCGTATATGTCTTCAGGTCTTATTCCCAGTATTACATTTTTATTTAAGTATAATTTATAATTTTGATTTGGTATAGATGTAAGATTAATCTTAAATGTCTTATTCTCACTGATAAACTTAAATCCTGATTCCTCGGCAAATTTCCCCTTGAGAAAATTCATTGATGGACTGCCGATAAATCCTGCTACAAACTTATTTACCGGAAAATTATATAAGTCAAGCGGAGAAGAAATCTGGTTAATTATTCCGTCTTTAAGTACCACAATCTTATTCCCCATTGTCATTGCTTCTGTCTGATCATGTGTTACATATATCATCGTCGCTTCAAGTTTTTTATGCAATTTTGAAATTTCAGTCCGCATTTGCACTCTCATCTTTGCGTCAAGGTTGCTTAACGGCTCATCAAACAAAAATACTTTGGGCTTTCTGACTATCGCTCTCCCTACGGCTACTCTTTGCCTCTGCCCGCCTGATAATGCTTTAGGTTTTCTTTGAAGATATGGTTCAAGTTCCAATATTTTTGCTGCTTCATTTACTCTGGAGTTAATTTCTTCTTTATTAAATTTCCTAAGTTTTAATCCGAATGCCATATTTTCAAATACTGTCATGTGCGGATATAATGCATAGTTTTGAAATACCATTGCAATGTTTCTGTCCTTGGGAGATATATCATTAACTTTTTTATCTTCAATATATAATTCTCCTTCGGTAATTTCCTCTAAGCCGGCAATCATTCTTAAGATAGTCGATTTTCCGCAGCCCGATGGTCCAACTAATACTACAAATTCCTTGTCATCCACATCAAAACTGATATTTTTTACTGCAAAGCTTCCGTTTTCATAGGACTTTGAGATATTCTTTAATTGAACCTTTAACATATACTACCTTATTAAATTAATTAAATAAAATAATTTAAAATTGGACTTCTAATTTGACGCTATTGTCTTTTCCTTCTGCATTTACAGTAACTAAATAACCTCCGCTCACCTTTTTAGCTGTCCAATTATTTGTAATTCCGCCGTCCGTAAATATTTTTATTGGTTTATAAGGAGAAATAATTTCCGTTTTGCTTTTATATCCGGCAAATGCATTTAAAGATAGAGATAAATTTCTTTTTGCTTTATTATATAAACATGAACCTAATTGGGCATTTGTATTTGAAATATATGGCGATGATACTTTGCCCAATACAATGTCAATATCTTTTATATCGCTGAGTGATTCAGGGATAATTAATGTCGGCAATTCTTTCCCGTCGTATTTAATTGCGCTGACATTTTCCCCGTGTCCCTTAATATTCACAATAAATTGTTTCCCGTTTGCTGTTAAAGTAAAATTTACTTTTTTATTCAAACCATGTAAGTATGGGCTTAGTTGAATATTCCAGTCATTCTCTTTTATACCAAAAAGATGATATAATGAATATATATACCATCCGGCTGACCACATAAACTCCGGTTTGTCTATTGTCCCGTACACTTTTGGATTTCGCGGGTCTCCTATTCTAACCTCATACATTGCCGGCTGTCCGTTCGGACTTTTCATTACGCCGTCTATAGTCATAACCTTCTTAATAAAATTTAATGCCTCATCTTTTTTATTATCGGCAATTAAAGATAATGCATACCAGGAATTACCGTGAGGCCATATCCCTCCGTTAATATAATAATATGGAGCTCCTTCTTCCTTATCTACGAAATTCCATATTGAATTAATATTTTCAAAATCCATTGGGTAGACATCATAAATTCCAATTTTGGGATCAAGTAAGTTTGTTTTTGCAGTCTTGACCAATTTATTAAGTAAACTGTCATTTAATAAATTAAAATGTGCTGCCAGTAATGATCCGATATAATAATGAGTATCTTCGCCGCCCTCATTATAATAACTTATTAAATAATTTAACTTGCTATCCCACAGCTTGCCGATTAGATTCTTATTTAACACGTCGGCAATATTTTGATATTCAGTAAGTTTAGAAGTATTTTTATTCAAAAGAGATGAAATATAGATAAAATCTCGCAATGTCTTTATTTCCAATATAGTAGTGTATGCTCTCGGTCCGTAATTATGACCTATATCCCACCAGTCAGGTCTATATTCCCACATTAAATCTTCTTTTTTATTTTGAAGCGAAAGAGATAAACTCTTTTCGATATAAGGATACAATTTCAATAAAGTTTTTGTATCTCCTGAATGACGCAAATAACTTGCAGCATTGATTATAAACCAGAAATGATTCCAATTATCAGATTCAGCGTACTCCGTTGTATATGAACTATCTTTCCAATAATAAGCATGAGGAATTACTTTATCGGAATTGGAATGTTCAATTGTATATAGCAAATCTTCTTTTACTCTCGGCAAATCAAAATTAACTGCGGCTAAATCAGTAAGCATTACATCATGTGTGAAATAAAAATTATATTCGGCAGGACAAGGCATTGGTCTGATTTCGCCGTCAATATAATGCTTATCTACTGCAAGAACAGCTTTTGCCCAAAGGTAAGATTGATCTAAGACTTTGTCATTCGTAGAAAATTTACCGTTAGTAACTCTCGATAAAACATAATCTCTATAATCGGAAATTTCTTTTTGATAATTGTTTTGTAAATAACCGACAATCTCTTTCCCTTCAGTCTGTTTGGATGAACCTACAATCTGTACAACAACCATTTTTTGATTCGGTTTTAAATTCTCACTATATAAGAATACTGCGGCAGGAATTCCGGGATTATCTTTTGTTTGAACTTTTTCGTCTAATTGCCCCTCATGATTAAACCAATAATCATTAGAAGGTTCGCAGGAATAATCCATTTCACCTTTTGAAGAAAAACTTTGCGGCTTTAATCCGGCGTTTGAGACAAATACTTCAGCTTGCTTGGTGCCTTCATCCTCAAAATCTGCTAG
>JAJYOQ010000344.1 GCA_021796135.1 Bacteroidota bacterium | reverse complement strand
ATTCATCAATAAATATGAATCCGGAGCTTATTTATTTTGATCCGGTATTTGCTATTCGAGAATTACAAGAATATAATCAAACAGCAAATTATTATAATATTAGATTTAGAATTCAGCAAGTCGGTTTGACAACATTAAATAGGACCGAAAGCAATCCTAATTATGCTGAAATTTATAGTATCGATTTAGAATCGTCTGAAGCTTTGAATCAAAATGATAAAGTTTTTGCCGATGCACTATTTTCAAATTTTAAAGATAAGCAGAATAATAAATTAAATGAGCCAATTAAGAGAAAGCCATCTGCTGCTAAATTGACTTCTGCATCAGAAAAAAGTTTTGCTGAAAAAATCCCTAAATTGAAATCAAAAGAAGCTAACAAAGGAAAAAAAATTATTTCTTCCCTTCAAACAACAAAAACCGATGATGAATTAATAAGTAAAAACAATATAAATAAGGTTAAAATTTCGGAAGTTTTTGATTTTGATTATAAAAAAATGAGGAAAATTTCTATTAGTCCTTCAAATCATTTTATAAATAAAAACAGGAATTCACAGGAGAATTTAATTTCAAAATCTAAGTCTGAGGTTAAAACAACTGATACCCCATTTAGTAAGTTCTTAGACGAAAAGAGGGAAGGAAAATCCGATATTCAAAAAATCGAAATAACTAAAGAAAATCCTATTATAGATATATTCAAATATTCTATCTCACTGAACAAGCTAAAAGAAAAAGAAAATCAGCATTATGTACTCAAGCTTGATACTAAAAAAAATCAATGATAATCTGAATCAGTAAGTGGTTCTTCAGTTTCTTCATCTGTCAAAGTAAACATCGAGCTCATAATATCTTTAAATTGTAAACCTTGTTCCAATCTAAATTTGCTAATCAATGAATATTCCGACATTCCGAATAATGTAAATTCCATTAATAATAATATAGTTTGATGGCTTTCATCAGGAAAAAATTTTTTGACAAAACTATTTAATCCGGGAACGGAATTTAGAGTATTTTCATAGTCTTTATCATTATTATTATTCAATAAATCAATCGTATTTCCCTTTGAAAACCAGGAAACAATTGCCTGGTAGGGATTCTGAGCCTGAGTTTTTTTAATTTTATCAGGCGTAGGGAATAATGTTTGGAATAAATTTTTTATTGCTTTGCCAATTAAAATATTAGCTACTTTATAAGGACCTTCTTGTTCGCCTTCATAAACCAGTTCAATTTTTCCGGTAATTGAGGGTATTACGCCATATATATCAGAGATCCTAAGGTTTGTTGATTTTTCTTTATTTATGATCATTCTTCTTTCAGCTGTGCTAATTAAATTCTCATATCCGGATATTGTAAGGCGGGCAGATACTCCACTTTTATTATCAATATATTCACTCTGTCGCGCTTCAAAAGCAATTTGTTCTATAAGATCATTCATAATGGGATTAGCTGTAATAGAATTTCTTTGTTCTATAGTCAACTGTGACTCTTGAGCAGTAATTAATTTTGAAACATCCATCGATTTCGGATAATGTGTCAGTATTTGGCTGTCTATGCGATCTTTAAGGGGTGTTACTATACTTCCTCTATTTGTATAATCTTCCGGATTTGCCGTGAAAACAAATTGTATATCCAACGGAAGTCTAACCTTAAAACCTCTTATTTGTATATCATTTTCCTGAAGAATATTAAATAATGCAACTTGTATTCTTGCTTGAAGGTCTGGAAGCTCGTTGATAACAAATATCGATCTATGAGAACGGGGGATAAGACCGAAATGAATAACCCGCTCATCTGAATATGGAAGTTTCAAAGTTGCTGCTTTTATCGGATCTACATCTCCTATTAAATCAGCTACGGTTACATCCGGTGTAGCTAATTTCTCAGTATATCTTTCAGAGCGATGAATCCAATTAATTTTTGTCAAATCACCATTTTCTAAAATTAAATCTTTTGAATGTTTAGAAAGCGGAATAAATGGATCATCATTTAAATCAGATCCTTCGATAACAGGGATATATTCATCCAGTAAGTTAACAAGCAAACGAGCAATCTTGGTCTTCGCCTGACCTCGAAGTCCTAGTAAAATTATATTATGTCTAGAGAGAATTGCAGTTTGAATATCAGGAATTACTGTATCTTCGTACCCTAAAATACCTTGAAACGGATTTATATTTTTCTGAAGTGAAAGAATTAAATTTTTCCTTAATTCTTCTTTTATAGGTAATGATTTATAGCCAGATTTCTTTAATTCTCCTAAATTCTTTATTAATCTCATATCCATATAATCAAATTCTCCTTTTTAATAAAATTCATTTTACTTTCCTTCTTCTATTTTTGATATAGTCTTCAAATATAAAATCACCAAGACCTGAAAGACTGCTATAAAATGCCCTACCATTATTTATTCGAGTAAATTCTCTAACAAATTCCTGCAAATATTGGTCACGAGCAATCATAAAGGTGGTTACTGTTATTCCAGCCCTTCGGCACTTTGCTCCTTGGTCCAATGTTTTATTTAAAATCTTTCTATCCAGACCGTATGCGTTTTTATAATAATTTGCTCCTTCTTTCAAACAAGTTGGTTTCCCATCTGTTATCATAAAGATTTGCTTATTGCTAGTTTTTCTTCTCCTTAAAATATCCATTGCAAGCTCGATTCCTGCAACAGTATTAGTATGATATGGACCGACTTGAAGAAAAGGCAAATCTTTTACTTCTATAGGCCAAGCATCATTTCCGAATACTATAATATCCAAAATGTCTTTTGGGTATTTAGTGGTTATTAATTCTGATAAAGCCATTGCGACTTTTTTTGCCGGTGTTATTCTATCTTCTCCGTATAGTATCATAGAATGTGAAATATCTATCATCAGCACAGTCGATGTAATTGCTTTAAAATCCCTTTCTTCAACTTCAAGATCATTTTCTGTAAGAATAAAATTGTCCACTCCGTGGTTGATTTGAGAGTTTTTTATTGAATCAGTCATATCGATTTGTTCAAATGAATCCCCGAATAGAAACTCTCGCTTTTCGGAAGTTTGCTCATCACCGTTACCTGTAAAGGAAGTTCTATGATTTCCTTGCACAGATTTTTTCAACTTCCCAAAAATTTCTTCAAGTGATTTTCGCCTTATTGTTTGTTCACTTTTGGCTGTTATTTTATATGAAATTTTGTCTTCATTCTCTTTTATGTAATTTTTGTCTTTCAAATCCTGAATAAAATTACCTAAACCATAGTTGTTATCTGTTAAATTATATTGATTGTCTAATTGACTCATCCAATTTAATGTTTCGGCAACATCCCCAGATGCAATAGTCAATAATTCCAAAAAGATATTTAATAAATCTTTAAATTTATTTGATCTTAAATCCGGGATATAATTAGTGAATCTAGTACCTATCATAAATTTCTTTTGTCCAAGCTTTTCAGTAATAATATTTTATTTATGCTTTTAATGTGATGTTTAAAATATTAACTAATTCAATTTATATAAATAAAACTAAAAAATATTTAAGGTTTGTGAATTGTTTCCAAACACAGAATAGAATAAGTGGTAGGGATTTTGTTATTGTTGATTCTTTATTTTTTTTATCATGTCAAGTACATATTTATTGCCGGCATCCAACTTTAAAGCTTTATAGTAATAAAACAAAGAATATTGTTTTTGGCCAGCAAAATTATAAGCATTTCCCATTCCGATAAAACCGGATTTATCTTTAGGGTCTTCATTAGCAAGAAAATTAAATACTTTTATTGCGTCAGAATATCTCTTCAAAGCAATTAAATCATAACCAAGATAATTGAATTCTGCTTTCCCTAAATAGTAATAGGAAGAAGAATCTGATTTAATTTTTCTAAATACTTTGAATGCTGAATCAATACTACATGAAGTCGTAATTTCAAACATTCTATCTGCGATTGATTTTCGCGGATGAATATATTCGTTATTTAAGGCAATATTTGCTAAATCTAAAGCTGGTTTCCCTAAATCACGATCATTGAGATTTATTAAATCAACTGAAGCAAGATTATACTCGGGATAAATAATAAGTAAAGAGACAAATCCTGTTCCGCCCCCAAGATGTCCGAAATAAAATCTTCCGTAGGCATCTCGATTAATCTCAAATCCTAATCCGCTATCAAGTTGTCCGTTTTTTAACTTAGTAGGAACTAACATAGTATCCAGAATAGCTCGACTTATTAATGTTTCGTTAAGTAATCCTTCAGCAAATTTAAGTAAATCTTCTGTGTTTGAGATAAAACCCCCTCCTGCATATTTTATGCTTAAATCTGCAAGCGGTGCATTTATTAATTGTCTGAATTCATTTCTTTCATAGCCTCGGGCTCTATTGTAAACAATTTGTGGTTGATATTCTACCTGAGAAGAATACATCTTGCAAGGAAGGAAAATGTATTTAGTTATATATTCGGGGAAAGTTAATCCGCTAACTTTTTCAATTATTGCAGCAAGTAGATTATAACCTAAAGTCGTATAGAGGAATTTTGTCCCTGGCTTGTAAACTAAAGAATCATTAGCAATATACATTACAGCATCATTTGTTGATCTGAAATAGTCTTTACTATCAAATTCCCCGGGTTTATATGTTCTTAAGCCGGCTGTATGCTGCAGTATTTGTCTTATAGTGAATTTCCATTGCTTTTTGGGGAAGTTGGGAATGTATTTCCTTGCATCATCATCCAATTTGATCTTATTCTTCTCAACAAGCTGCATTATTGCAACGGCTGTAATGACCTTAGAAATAGAAGCTATTCTGTATATTGTTTTGCGATTTGCGGGAATATGATTCTCAATATCTGCTGAACCTACAGCATCATCCCAATAAATTTTATCTTTTATAGAAATACCGGCAGATATAGAAGGAACATTTTTATTCTTATAATATTCATGGATGTATTCTTCTAACCCTTGTTTTAAATGCTGGGGATATATTAAC
>JAJYOQ010000343.1 GCA_021796135.1 Bacteroidota bacterium | reverse complement strand
CAGGGTGAAGTATGTCCGGGAGGGTAAAAGTCCTCAAAAATGATCGATGATCCCTTAAAATAAAAGGTATAAATCGATAATATTCGATGAAAAATATCTCGATTTTTGGAAATAATGAGTTTACAAAATAAATCAAGTTTAATTGTTAGTTTTTAGAAGTGCCCTTTATATTAAATTTAAACAAAGAAGATTCTTAAAATGCAGGAAAATTATTTTGAATTTAAGTCGAGATTGGTGTTAACAGAATTATTGGGTATAAAAGCAAAAAATTTAAGTGAACTATTGGAAAGAATAAAGATTGTTCCTTTATCATCAATCTATCAGCATACTCATCGATTTTTGCAACAGCATCATTACTTGTCTCCCGAACCTCCAAATGATTTTGCTTATTGGGTAACAAACATGTTGAACAATGAAATCGCCGGAGAACAATTAGCCAGTATTGATGTTATGCAGTTCAATAATCTCTCGGATTTAAAATTAAAATTTGTACAAATATTAAGCGGCTATACTAATAGAGCTGAAAATGGAAATTGTCCTGAAGGAGAAGAATTTCACTTCATGAGCTCAAGAATATTTGTCCTGCCAATTAATAAGAAAGCTGCAAGCGTTCAAGAGTTTATAGATGTATTGAAAATCGTTAGCATACATTCAATATATTATCACATGTTTGAAGCAAGAATGCGAATGGGAAAACAAGATAACGATTTTTCTATATGGCTTCGATCTATAGGAATGAAAAAGGAAGCAGATACAATATCAATGTTTGATCCATATACGTTTACACTTGAAGGATTAAGACAAAAGATTTTGGAGACTATTAATGGTTACAGTTAAAGACTATGCCGAAATAACAGGACAATCAGTTATTGATGAGCTTTTTATTCTTGGCGACCGGGCAAGCCGTCTGAAAATACAGCACATAAACTCAACTGCCGTTGGCGGTGGTGTAGCAGAAATACTTAATAGACTAATGCCAATGTTTGGTCAATTAGGTGTAACAAGCACATGGGATGTTATAAAGGGCGGAGATAAATTTTATCTGATTACAAAAAAAATGCACAATGCACTTCATGGCGTTGACGTAACGTTCTCTCAAGATGAGTTTGATTATTTCCTTGAGATTAATAAGGAGAATTCCGCATCTATTACTTTTGACAGTGATGTCGTTTTTATTCATGATCCGCAGCCAATCGGATTGGTGGATGTACGGGGGAACTCGAATAGCAAATGGGTCTGGCGCTGTCATATCGATTTTTCCGAGCCTAAAGAACAAATATGGCTTTTCCTTAAGAATTATATTGAAAAATTTGACTCCGCAATTTTTTCTGCCCCAGCGTTCAGCCGATCTATTGCTACGCGACAGGTATTGATTTCACCTTCAATAGATCCGTTAAGTGATAAAAATAGAGATCTTGATCAAAATTATATTGATTCTGTGTTTAATAAATTTAAAATTGATAGATCACGCCCTGTTATAACACAAATTTCCCGCTTTGATTATTTAAAAGATCCCGTTGGAGTAATACAAGCTTACAAGCTCGTAAAACGATATATTGACTGTCAGCTTGTTTTGGCGGGTGGCGGCGCAACAGATGATCCGGAGGGTGAAAAAGTTTTAGCTGATGTTAATAAAGCTTCCGAAGGCGATAAAGATATTTATATTTTGCTTTTGCCCCCTTCGAGTGATCTGGAAATTAATGCTTTGCAGCGAGGCTCTACAGTTGTTTTACAAAAATCATTGCGCGAAGGTTTTGGATTAACAGTTGCAGAAGCGCTGTGGAAATCAAAACCTGTTATTGCTTCGGCGGTAGGAGGAATTCCTCTTCAGATAAAGCATAAATACGGCGGAATATTAACGCACAGCATAGAAGGAACAGCTTATTGGATTAAACAGCTTATCAACGAACCAAAATTTGCTGCCGAACTTGGGAAAAACGGATATGAACACATCCGTCAGAATTTTTTAATTACGAGGCAGCTCAGAGATTACCTGCTGTTGTCTTTGTCGCTTTATACTAACTCCGATATGATTTATTTATAATTGAAAAACTATGCACCCGCATTATTCATTAAAAAAATTCTTGGATGTTATTGAAAAACATCCGGTATTCTTTTTTGATTTTGATGGAACCTTAGTAGAACTTGCTTCAACTCCGGATAAAGTAAAGTTTAAATATACAACAAAACATATCCTTGAAAACCTATCAAATATTTTCCCTGTTGGAATAATAAGCGGCAGGTGTTTAAGTGATCTACAAAAAATTATTGCTATCAATGGAATTTTTTACACCGGTAATCATGGGGTTGAAGTAGAGGGTCCAGGATTAAGTTTTATTGAACCAAATACTTCTAAGTTCAGGTATTTAATTCTAAATCTTTTAGACGAATTAAAAACCAAATTAAGCAGCTATAGTCCGCTGATTGAAGATAAAATATATGCTATTGGCATTCATTACAGGAATATCGATACCTGGCGCGTTAATGATTTTCTCTCCGAAGTCACCAAGATATTAGAAATTCCGTTGAACAAAAATGAAATAAAAATTTTGAATGGTAAAAAAATTATTGAAGTAAAACCTCCGGTTGAGTGGAATAAAGGCAATAGTGTGAAATTAATTTTGAAACACCTAAAAAATGATTATTTACCAATTTATTTTGGTGATGATCTAACAGATGAATTTGCTTTTGAAACTGTTAATGAATTAAACGGAACAAGCGTTTTGATAGGTAACGGAAATTCACCCACTAAAGCGAAATTCATTCTTAATTCTCCACAAGAATTGATTGGAATAATAGCACAGATAATTTCAGAGTATCGAAAATAAAGAGAGCCCCTGAAACCGGACGAAAATTCATCAGCAATAGCAGGAATCGTTATGCTCCACATTATTAAAAGACCTGCAAATTATTCTTTCTCTAAATTATCCTTTGTAAATCTTCCAAAACGTAACGATAGGGTGGGCAATACAAGAAGATTTAACAACGTTGATGTTGCAAGTCCGCCTAGTATCACTATTGCCAATGGACCCTCAATCTCTTTGCCCGCAGAGCCGCTTCCTATTGCTAACGGCAATAACCCCAAACCCGTTACCAAAGCCGTCATTAAGATTGGCACAAGCCTTTCCGATGCACCTAATATTGCTGTTCCTAAATTCCAATCCTTACCTTCAATCTTCACCAAATGCTCATAATGTGAAATGAGCATAAGGGAATTCCTCATTGTTATTCCGAACAAAGTAATAAAACCGACCATAGCACCAAGGCTCATTTCTCCGCCGGTTAAAAAGATAGCAATAATTCCTCCGACAAACGCAAAAGGCAGATTTGATAATACAAGGAAAAGGTTTCTTAAATTTTTAAGTGCAATAAAAAGAAGTAGAATAATTCCAACAGCAGCCATCACAGAATATAAAAGCAGCTCTTCTCTCGATTTAGCTTGAGCTGCAGCAGTTCCGCCAAATTCAATGTATGTACCTCCGGGGAATTGAATAGATGAATCAATTTTTCTTTTTGCATCTTTTACAAATGAAACAGCATCTGTTCCTTTAACATTGCAGGTAATAGTCTGCACACGTCTGGCTCCGTCATGAAGGATTATATATCTCCCGGATGCTTCATACACGTCTGCAAGCTGACTTAGCTTAACATAAACTCCATCCGAATTTTTCAAGAGAAGGTTTGAAACATTGTTTACGGACTCACGGTCTTTAGAATCCAAAATAGTTGAAACAGTAAATACTTGATTGCCATCATAGACTTGTCCGACATCTGTTCCCTGGTAAGCCGTCTGCACTTCATCAAGAACATCCTTTGCATCAAATCCCCAGCGCTGCAAATCATCCTTTCGCAAATGTATTGTTAGCTGAGGCATTCCGGGAGGCGATTGAATTTGAACATCAATTGCGCCCGGAACTTTGGAAAGTACTTTTGATGTCTTTTTTGCAAGAGCGTCTAAAGAGTTGAGATTATTACCATATATATTCAAAACAACAGAGGATGTATAACCGGAAAGAGTCTCTTCCATACGCTCAGTTAAAAAGGTATTCACGCCAATATTAACACCTACAAAAGACGCAAGCGTTTCCCTAATTTTTTCCTTAGCCTTGTCCATCTGTTTGCTGCTTAACGGCTTTAATTGAATTTCAAACTCGCTGTAATTTGTTCCCCAGGTATCATCACCTTTTTCAGCACGACCTGTGCGCTCACCCACTGTTTCAATAAATGGCAGCTTCATAAGAGCCGCTGACATTCTTTTACTTAGCTCAGTCGATTCATTTATAGAAGTACCCGGGGCTGCTGAAACATGAGCTATAAAATGACCTTCTTTAAGAGCCGGAATAAAACTTTCACCAAAGAAAGGCAAAGCCGCAAAGCCGGCAAGAGTAATGATTATAACTGCAGCTATTACCTTCCCGGAATTCAGTTCAACTTTATTTAGAAGAACTTTGTATTTCTCCTTAAGCCAATGAGCAAATGGAGATTCTTTTCTTTCAAGAATTTGCTCACCGCCGAGTAAAACTAGGCTCAATGCAGGTGTTACGGTTAATGCAACAAGTAGCGATGCGAGAACAGAAAATATGTAAGCTATTCCAAGCGGTGCAAAAAGTTTACCTGCAACGCCCGAAAGTGTAAGAATGGGAATGAAAACAAGAACTACTGCAAACGTAGCATAAATAACGGCAGTTCGTACTTCTAGGGAAGCTTCAAGCACTACACGAAAGAAAGATTTTCTATGATCGGTAGCGGCAAGTGTGCGGTTTTCTTTTAATCTTCTTAAAATATTTTCGACATCAATTACGGCGTCATCTACAACTTCACCGATGGCTATTGCTAATCCGCCTAGCGTCATGGTATTTAATGTCAGCCCAAAAGATTGAAGGGCAACAATTCCTGCAAGAAGCGAAAGAGGAATTGCTGTGCATGATATTGCAGCCGTAATTGACGATCAATATAAAT
>JAJYOQ010000342.1 GCA_021796135.1 Bacteroidota bacterium | reverse complement strand
TAACGCAGATGTCTTTTCTAAAGGAGCCGCAACGACATTTCAGTTAACTGATGAAATAATTAAAAAGTTGTCTGATTAAATTGAAAGCAGCATAAATTGCGAGAAAATATTTTAGAATTATGGCCTGAGATTAATTGGATTGTTGATGTCAATCTAAGGGAAAAAGTAATCGATTGTTGGACTTACGCCATCGAGAATAGTGCATTATCAATTGAAGATCTTCAAACAATGCCATTCTCGCTTTTATTAAAAGACTGCAAAATATCTTTTATCAACCATAAAAGAACTGCGGTCCAGTTATCTTTTGAAATGGCTAAAATTATGAAAAATAATTTTGGTAATGAAATTGAAATAAATATGGATATTCTAATCGCAGGAGCTATTCTTATTGATGTCGGGAAACTATTTGAATATGATAAAATTAACGGAAGATTAACTACTAGTGATTCAGGGAAATTAATTCGCCATCCTTTTAGCGGATTAGCTATTGCGGATAGATTTAATTTGCCCTCCGAAGTGCAGCATATTATTGCTACTCATTCAAAAGAAGGCGATTTAGGTAATCGTACAGTTGAGTCCATAATTGTTCATCATGCGGATTTTGTAAGTTTTGATCCATTTAAAAAATAAGAGGTATCGATCTGGCTAGAGTAATTTAAAAAAATAGATTTTCCGCTCGTTTGAGAATATTTTAACGGAGATTAATAATGGCACAAACATTAATTGAAAAAATCGTACAACGATTTGCTGTTGATTTAGCACAAAATTGCAAAGTTCACAGCGGTGATTATTTGAATATTAAACCTGCATATGTAATGACTCATGATAATACCGGTGCAGTAATTCCAAAATTTTTAAATATTTTTAAAGAGAACAATAATTTAGATAAAATAAAAATAGCTAATCCTCGCCAATTGGTTTTCACTTTAGATCATAATGTCCAAGACACAAGTGAAAAAAATCTTAGTAAATATAAAAAAATTGAAAATTTTGCTAAGGAAATGGGCATTGACTTTTATCCTGCTGGCAGAGGTATTGGACACCAGATAATGTGTGAAGAAGGTTATGCATTTCCGGGCACTATGGTTGTAGCTTCTGATAGTCATTCAAACATGTATGGCGGATTAGGCTGCCTGGGAACACCTATCGTCAGAACAGATGCTGCCTCAATCTGGGCTACGGGAAAAACATGGTGGCAAATCCCTCCTATTGTAAAAATAATTTTAAAAGGTAAATTACGCCAAGGTGTATCGGGAAAAGATCTAATAATTTCTCTATGCGGTTTTTTTAACAACGATGAAGTTCTCAATCATGCGATTGAATTTTTAGGTGACGGAGTTTCCTCTCTTAGTATAGAACAAAGACTTACAATTTCAAATATGACAACTGAATGGGGAGCATTAGCCGGTGTTTTTGCTATTGATGAAGTAACAATTAATTGGCTAAAAAACAGAGCTAAGTTTATAACACATGGATATCATCAAAATTCTTTAAATAAAGGTAATTATGATAGTCATCATCCAAGATTAAACTATAATAAGATCCACAAACTTGAAAAACGGATTTTAAAAGCTGATGAAGGGGCATTTTATGAAAAAGAAATTATTATTAATTTAGAGTCAATTCAGCCTTCAGTTTCTGGTCCCAATACAGTCAAGATTATGAAATCATTATCCGAAATTAAATCTAGTGAAATAAAAATAAATAAAGCATATCTAGTTTCTTGTGTAAATAGCAGGGTTAATGATTTAGCTGAAGCAGCAGAAGTTGTAAGAAATAAAAAAGTTGCTAAGGGAGTTAAGTTTTATATTGCTGCCGCATCAAAGGAAGTGCAGGATGAAAGTGAGCAGCGCGGTGATTGGCAGACTCTTTTGCAAGCAGGAGCGATTCCGCTTCCTTCCGGCTGCGGACCATGCATTGGTCTTGGGACAGGACTACTTGAAGACGGTGAAGTTGGAATAGCTGCGACAAACAGAAATTTTAAAGGCAGGATGGGTTCGCCTAATGCACAGGCATATTTAGCATCACCTTCAGTAGTTGCAGCTTCTGCAATAGCAGGGAAAATTGACTATTCATGGGAATATTGCCCAAGTAAGATTTCTTATGAATTAAAAATTAATTCAAAAAATAATGACAAATCTCTCAATATTGAATTTATAGATGGATTTCCTAAATCAATAAAGGGTGAAATAATTTTTTGTTATCAGGATAATTTAAATACCGACGGCATTTATCCTGGGAAGTACACTTATGTTGATGATTTGACTCCCGCGCAACAAGCAAATGTCGTCATGGAAAATTATGACCCTCAATTCGTACATATAGCAAGAGAGGGTGATTTATTGGCTGGGGGTTTTAACTTTGGGACAGGAAGTTCACGCGAACAAGCGGTTACAGCTATTAAAAATAAAGGGATAAAGCTAGTAATTGCGGGCTCGTTTAATGAAACTTATAAGCGTAATGCTTTTAATAATGGATTATTACTAATAGAATGTCCACATTTCATTAATGAGTTGAAGTCAAGGTTTGGGAAAGAAAAATTAACGATAAGAACAGGTATTATTTCTGACATCGACTTTTTTAATTCAGAAATCATTTTTGATAATGACAAATATTCTTTCAGCCCGGTCGGGAAAGCTGCTCAAGAGTTAATAATTTCAGGCGGCTTAGAAAATTGGATAATGAATTATATAAAAAAATTAAACTAGAATACTTATGGAAAAATCAATTTCAAGGCGGATCGCTGAATATTCAGTAAATCTTAAATACGAGGATATCCCTGAAAATGTTTTAAATGAAGCAAAAAGATTTTTATATGATTCTATCGGATGTGCATTTGGAGGATATCAAACTAAAGATGTTGAAATAATGCGCAATGTTTATAAAAAAATAGGCGGATCATCAGAAGCTACAATTATTGGATTTGGAGATAAATTTCCTGCGGTAAATGCTGCTTTAGTCAATTCTTTAATGATTCGCTCTCTTGATTTTAATGACATTTATTGGAAAGAAGATCCTTCTCATCCATCTGATCTAATCCCGGCTGCATTATCAACAGGCGAGTTTGTAAATCAATCAATTAAAGAAGTTATAGTAGCAATTGTACTTGCTTATGAATTTGAGCAGCGATTGTGCGAGTTTGCAATTCCCGGCATCCGCGAAAGGAAATGGCATCACGCAACATTGACACAATTTGTATCACCAATTGTTGCCGGAAAAATTCTGGGGCTGAATGTAGACCAAATGGTCAATGCAATTGGCATAAATGGAAGCCATAATTTCACAATCGGCTGTCCAACTGCCGGAAAATTGACTATGACAAAAAATACAGTTGATCCAATGGCTGTTCAAGCAGGTGTTTTTGCAGCATTATTAGCTAAGGAAGGTTTTACAGGCACAGAAGCTGTATTTGAAGGAAAAGAAGGTTTCATGGATTGTTTCGGAGGATGGGATTTTAAAGAACAAAAAATAGCACCAATTAAATTTTCCGGGAACAAAAATGATGAGTGGAAATGGAAAACTGAAAATTTATTCAATGATTTGGGAAATAATTTTAAAATTATGGAATGCAGCATGAAAGCATTTCCGACTGAGGCTCTGACACACTCTCATATCACTGCTGCATTAAAGGTAGTGACCAAAAATAAAATTAGCTACGATCAAATTGAATCCGTTAATATTACAACAATAGCTAAAGCTTGCGATATCCTATTTGATATCCACAAATACCGCCCTGAAACTAGGGAAACGGCTGATCATTCCCTTCCCTATTGCATTGCTGTTGCTTTAGTTGATCACAAAGTTACAACGCAATCTTTTTCCAAAGAAAAAATGTCTGATCCTAGAATATGGGAAGTTATTGATAAGATAAAAGGTATCGCCTCTGCTAAATTTGAAGAAATGTTTCCCGCGAAACAACCATCAAAAGTTGTTGTTAGAACAAAAGAAGGAAAGGAATATTCCGAGTATCTTGAATATCCTAAAGGAGATCCTCGCGAACCAATGTCAAATGAAGATTTGGAAAATAAATTTAACGCTCTTTCTTCAAATTTAATTTCTGTTGCCCATCAAAAAGAAATTAAAGAAATGATTTTTTCATGTGAATTGATTTCAGCAAGAGAATTTATGGAGAATTTAATATTAAAAAGCTAACTAAAATTTGAACTGAAGATTCTTTTTCTTTATAGGATATTCATGAAAGCAAAAATAAATAAATCATCCGCAGGTAAACGCGGTAAAAGTATTCGTTCTGACTGTTATGTTGAAATTATTGAAACAAAATCAGGCGGAATTAGTCTTGAATTAAAAAGTAAAGTAGCTTCAATGTACAGCGATTCAATAAAATCGCAAATTTTTAGCATGTGCGATTTCTTTGATTTAAAAAATGCAAATATTTATCTTGAGGATAATGGAGCGCTGCCTTTTGTAATTGCTGCAAGATTCGAATTAGCAGTCAAACGGCTCAATCCAATGCAGCAAAAAGAATTTTTAATTCCGGTAAATAAAAAAACTGTCTATAAGACATCAAAAGACAGATTCAGAAGAAGCAGATTATATTTACCCGGGAACGAGCCAAAGTTTTTCTTAAATGCCGGTTTGCACAAACCTGATGCGATTATTCTCGATCTTGAGGATAGTGTTTCATATCAGGAAAAAGATGCTGCTCAACTGCTTGTCAGAAATGCTTTAAGATCAGTTGATTTTTATGGTTCAGAAAAAATGGTAAGAATAAACCAGCTTCCGATGGGATTAGATGATTTAAAATTTATCATCCCTCATAATGTCCACATCATATTGATTCCAAAATGTGAATCGCCTGAGCAAGTCAATTCCGTCGAAGAGGAAGTGGAAAGGATTAAAAAGAAATGGAAAATAACAAACGATATCTTTTATATGCCCATAATTGAGAGTGCTTTGGGGATTATAAAAGCATTTGAGATTGTAAAAGCATCAAAAAATATTTG
>JAJYOQ010000023.1 GCA_021796135.1 Bacteroidota bacterium | reverse complement strand
TGCTAATTGCACTTCTCTCCTTTTCTCGAGAAACTAAAACGTAATCCTCGTTTCTTGCTGCCTTAAATTCAACCAGAAATAAATTTAAAAGATTATCGATAAAATCTCGCTCCGGCTTGCCGGAGGGGGGATTAATAATATTAATATTTTTATTAATATTATCTTTTTCTTTTATTTCCTTTGATTTTATTTCCTTTGATTTAATTTGATTTAGTTTAGTTTGATTTAATTTAATTTCCTTTGATTTGATTTCATTTAGTTTAGTTTCATTTAATTTACTTTGTTCGGAATAATCCGTCTGATTGACGTCTTTTAGCGGTGTTTTAGCGGTATTTTGGACGTCTAAAATTCTCTTCGCAACTTCTTTCTTTTTATAGTAGTTACGCTTACGGTCTCTTTCATCCTTTATTTTCTTCATTCTTTTCTTTACTCCGTTGGATACGAAACTTTCAGCAGGAAATAAATTTAATTCGCGCATAAGTGCGATCATTTCTTTAAGTTTTTCTGATCTTAATTCCCACTTTTTTGAGTACAGCTTAAAGTCTTCATCGGTCTTTATAGTGAAATTTCCGGGGTTCCTATAAACCTTCTCCAGAATTTTATTATAAATTGCGTAACCTATGAGTCCATATTTGTACTCAAGCTTTTCGATTTTATCATCCTCACTCATATCCGTGTCATGTGAGAAATATGCGATTGTGTTTGTTACAGGTCTAGCCATAATGATTTTTCCTTTTGTTTTGTTGATTGATATTTTATTTAATTAGCTAATAAAATTTTTCTGCTGAATTATTTTAATAAGTCATATTTTATTTTTAGTTTTACTCTCGAAATTCAATAAATTGTCCAAAAAATGATGGAATTAACATTATTATCGTTTTTATTAAGTTTTTAAAAGAGCATTATTATACTTTTGTATTTACTAATTTGTAAATTATATTCAAATATGTTCGTAAATATATTTTATTAGCACAATATTGTCAAGTTATTTTTATTATATTTTGTAATTATTTTTAAGAGTTTATATTAAATGATTGATATTAAAGATTTTATAGAGACTGGAATTATTAGTAAAACTGTCCTTAGCAATGCTTTGGGAATTACAAGGACCACATTATACACGTGGTTAGAGGAAAAAAGACCGGAAAAAATTGCAAAAATTATTGAGGCAATCAATCAATTAGCATCAGGCTTAAACAATAAAATCAAGGAAGCCGGGATAGAAACTGTGTCTATCAATCAGAGCCATGGCAGTATTCAAATTGCAGGATTAAAGGAAAGCAGGTTAAATGTTGATTCGGCTAAAGAGTTTAGAAACATAATGCAGAGTTTATCAGCTCTTGAAGAAATAATAAAGAGCAAGGACGTTCAAATTTCGTTATTAAAAGAATTACTCAGTGAGGAGAGAGGAAGCAAGTAATTAATAGGGGAAATGGCGGGTCGGTGGAAAGGGTGAATGTCAGAGAAGACATTCAACAATCGGATGGGAATATTCAAATTGCTAAAGTAGACAATAGCAATTTACATATCTATTTTAATAATAATGCTGAAAAAACTTTGAAGGGGGAAAAAAAGTTTATGCGTTACTTCGAAAAACAATTCATACTATCATCAATAATCAGTTTGGGAACCCTGTTTTTTGTCCATGGGGTACTGAATATTTTTCATTTTTCAATTAAAATTAATCACGCAATCTCCGGTATCGAGGTTGATGAGGTGGTGTTTGATTATATTCCTGATAGCAGCAGCAACATTAGTATCGCGGTAGGCGCAGCATTTATTACTTTAGGGGTGCTGATGAAAAGAAGTTTGAAGAAGGATTGAGACAAACATCTGAATATATCATGTTTAATTTGAGAAGGTTTTAAATAATGACTTATATTATTATAATACAATGTGATATATTTGTCTATGTCAAAACTAATGATCGAAAAGAATATAAACGACTTGAAAAATTAGGCGACTTCATTAGTATAAAGGAATAAATATGCGAACTTCAGTCAAAAAAGCAATCGGGAATACTGTTCAAGATTTAGCTAAAAGGGGAATTAAAACTTCATTCACGGAAAAAGAATTAAAAGTACTCGGAGTAAAAATTCCTATAGTAAAAATTAATGCAAAAGATATTCAAGAAATACGAAAAAGAACAAATTTAAGCCAAAATGTGTTTGCAAAAATATTGAATGTTAGCTCCTCATCGGTAAAGCAATGGGAACAAGGAAAACGAACTCCAACCGGTTCAACTAAAGTATTATTAGAACTGCTTAGAAAAAATCCGGACATTCTTAATTATCGCATTTCATCAACTGGACAAAGTAGACAAGTATAATCAGCTTTTCCAGCAGGTCGCGGGTTCGAGTCCCGCAGGGTGCACTAAAACCTTCAAAATTGTGATATTTTGGGGGTTGTGTTTTGTATATAGAAGATAAATAGTCCAATATATCATGTCTATAGGCTTATAAACCAATAATGAAGCGATATAGGCTATATAGCCAATACCCTTATAATAATTCTTTAGTGCACTTAACCAATAAGTTTTTACTAAAACTAATTATTTCATCAATTTCTTTAGGATTAAAAATTCCACCCTGCCTACTTAGGCTTTAATTGTACTTCCGTTTTAGCATCTAAAAATGTATATATTATAGAAACCCTTCTTGAATTTATTGAAACAGAATTGAATTAAACTCAAGAAAATTTTTGAGTAAATAATTGATCAATTTTTCTTTTACAGATACGGCGATATTTGTAATTTCCTTTTTAGCCATCAGCCGACAATTGCTTTAACGTAGGGAAGTATTTTTTATTTTACTCTAAGAGTCTCTGCATATTCGAACAGTTTATTTAGGTTCCGCTTCCTTAGCTTAATATAGTTCTTTAGTGATTCGATAAATATATCGTAACCTATTTTATTTCGGTATCGAAAGAGATCGCATATTGTCTTTTCCCGGTCGTATATTTTTATAAACCCGCTTTTAGTATCAATTTCATTTATTCCAGTTTCATAATATTTATGTGAAAAATAATAAACTTGAATGGGCGGATATTCAAGCTTAAAACCAGGAGAATTATGCGGTACACCGACTGTTATATATGACGGGTTAAAAGTTGTCAGGTCATAATAGGAAGCAGCGGAGGTTAGGCAGATAACGACTTTTTTATGGGAGTTGCAAACATCCGCAAAGCTGCTATGTTCATCCCAAGGATAATCAATAAGCTTGTAGAGACCTGGTTTGATTTTCTCTATTATTCCATCAGCTACTGATTTGGCTACTACTCTTGTCTGAATTCCGTTGTTCCGGAGTTCTTGCATTCGAGCAAAACCATTGTGGTTATGAAATATTTTAAGAAGTGTGTCCATAATATAGTTGAATCATTTCTTAGGCAAATATACAAAATATGCCTAAGATACGACTCACATTAAAAATTATTACAAAATTATGTGTAAAGCTAATTTATGCAACCATTAGTTGCAGTATTTCAGTTTTATCGCACAAGTGGTGCGAGAATTGAGCCATTATTCTTCTTTATCATTGCCAGTAGATTCTAATTCATCAAGAATATCTTTAAGGTCATTAAAAATTTAAAGTAAATAATACAGCGCTGAGTCCGGAACCGAGATTTTTGAACCTTCATGAATTACAATATTTTCAAAGTTTAATATTTTGTAGCTCATTCTCACCGTAAGTCCAAACACATTAGTTTTTATTTAATTTTTCCGAATTAGATTGAGCATGAATTAGTTTATTTGCTGAAAAATGAATGATAATTAAAAAATTAGAAGAAAAAGAGATTTCTTGATGAATTCTTGACTTTAAATTTTGTTTGTATTAGGTTGTATATTAAAATTTGAAGGCATCGTGATGAGTTACTCAAATATATTAAAACCGCGTAGTGAAGTGCTTAAAGGAGATGGCATTCAAGGCATAATTGACCTTGAGAATCTTCGAAATCAAAAGAAGAAAACTCTTGAATCATCGCCAAAAGATTTTTTTGATCTTACATATCCGACAAGTGATATTAAATATGTTCTTGAGAAGTTGAATGAAAGATATAATTCCACTTCACAAACTGCAGGGTTATTTTTATTAGAAGGATTCAAAGGTAGTGGAAAATCACATCTTGAATTGTTGATATATCATTTACTCTCAAGTTCTGAATTAGCAAATCAATGGTTAAATACCCATAAAATAAAATGCAATTTGCCTAACAATATTCTGGTTTTGATTAATAAGTTCACGGATTTTCCAAGTAATTTTATTTGGAAAGTTGTTTTTGAAAAACTTGGCGCATCGGAAATTTTGAAAGGAGATGAGCTGCCTAATTTAGACCAACTGCGTAATGCATTAAACAGTAGAAAGATTGCAATAATATTAGACGAATTGGAAATTGGATTTGACCTTATTAATAATGAGTACAAGGCAAAGAATTTATCCTTCCTTCAGATGTTAAGCGAGGAAGCACTTCGCTCAGAAGATTCTTCAATAACAATATTTGCTTCGGTTTATAATTCTAATAAAGAACCAGGTTCTACGTTAAAACGAGTTCCGCGAATTGAAATAAAATTTTCAGAGCCTAAAGATCGCAAGATGGTAGTATTACATAGAATATTTTCGAACTATCAATCTCACGATAAATCTAAAGTAGAATCAATAGTACAGAGTTATATAAATCAGTGGAAGAAAAATGAAGAAGGAATAGGCGAAAAATATATTGATGCATTTCTTGAGAGTTATCCCTTTACACCGGAAGTTATAGATATGTTATTCAACCGCGTTTTGGTTAAAGACTTTCAAGGTAATAGAGGTCCACTTGGTTTGTTGGCTAGGGTTGTGCAGCTAACTGCCGGGAAAGAAGATATTGTTTCAACTGCTCACTTTGATTTTAATGATAAAAAAATCCGCAATTATTTGTTAGACCTTGATAACAACCAAACTTTGCTTCAGTGTGCCCAAAATGATTTTCGGGATTTACAGAGAATTAAAATGTCCAATGAAATAATTAATTCAACTCTCGTATCTACACTTTGTACTTCCGGCAATATTAAAGGCATAAAAGATTTTGAATTAGCAAGACAGGTATTAAAACCGGGCGATGATTATAATGAGTTCCAGGCAAGTTTAAGTGCCTTTGTTAAGTTTGGTTCTTACTTTCATCAATCGGAAGATTCATTTTATTTTGATTCACAGGAAAAACCATTTGCAAAAGTAGAATATCGATCGCTGCGAATTCCCCGTGAAGATGCGCTTAATTTCGCTTTAGATAGATGGAGCAAAAACATTTTTAATGATTCCTCTTCCGTTGTTTTACGGGATGCTGCACAGGTAAAAAATGATCTATTAAAGCTTGATAAAAACTTGCCAAGATTTATTTTATCGCCCAAGCGTTTACAAAACTCCGAGCGAAAAGAATTATACCGGGGAATTGAAAATCAAAACCTTGTTCTCCTTTTAGAACCAAAATCAGATGTATTCAATATTTATGAAAATAATGATATCATCAAATGGGCACAGTTATCATTAGCAGCAAGGGAATTGAAGTCCGGCGCAAGCGACTATGATCGTAAAAGGCAGTATGAACGTATAGAGCTAGAAAACCAAAAATTCGTTGATGACAATTTCAAACGAGCCGGATTAGCTTATGTTATGATCAGAGAAATTGATAGTAAAATTGATTTTGAATTAGAGTCTGTCGGAAGTGCAATACAAAAGAATGATGTACTTGAATATCTTAAAAAGAATTTTTACCCAAGAATTGTGTTTGAAGAACACCTGCAAAAAGGTATTGAGCAATTTAGAATTAACCAAAAATCTTGGGTTTTTAATCAGTCGATTAAAGATCTTATAGGTATTTACAGAAAAACATTATCGTTTCCGGTTTTACTTGCTGAAACAAATTTAATTGAAGCCATTAGAAATTTAAGTTTAACTAAACAAATTGGTTTATCTCACCCTAAATATAGTTTCTGCGGCTCTCAGCCAAACTATAATGGCTCTGAGTGGGACGAGGTTAAAATCATTGAACCATTTCTTGACGATAAACCAGAAGCTGGGTTTAATTTCCCCGCAGGAACAGAGCGTCCGTTCAGGAAAGAAACCGCTCAAGAAATTTTACTTACTAATGATGGAAGCCTAACAAATAATCGCTTTGGCTCTGAACAGTTGAATATTACTACGCCCAATTTTAAATCAATCGGAGAACTGCGGCAGGATATAGCCTTAAAATTAAACGAAAAAGGAAATGTGGTAATTGATAGTATAAGATTTACAATATATTTAGAAAAGAATTCTATAGAAATAAGCACTCTTCCTTCTTCGATAAGAGGTGCTTTATCCGGTCAGGGTGATCTTAATTTTGAATTGAACATAATAAAAAGTGGCGGATTTTCTAAATCCCAGGTTGAACAATTAGCCGAACAATTACCTGCTTTTCAAGATGCAGTTTATAAAGCAACTTTGAAAGGATTTATTAAATAAGAAGAACTTGTAAATGAAAAGTAGTTTTAATTTTGGAACTGTCTTTGATTTATTAACTTCACCCGGTGAAAGAATCCCTTCAATTTATGAATGGATGCAGAAATCCGTATGGACTGATTCAGCATTTAAATCATTTGACATTACGAGTTATTTTGAAGAAGGTGAATATCAAATTCAGAAGTTGGAAGAATTAATATTGACCGGTGCACTCGGAGTTTATGATGAACTTTCTGCTTTGGCAGAAAAACAATATTCGTTGCTCAAAGAATTATCAGAATCCAAAACTGCTTTAGTTATTTTTGACGGAGCTTCATTAAGAGAAATGCCGTTAATTAAAAAACTAGCAAAAGATACGGGCTTTCATATCCTCGAATCTTCATACAAAGTTGCAGCACTTCCAAGCGATACGGTTTCATTCGTTGAACAAAGAATTATTGGAAAACCTATTGCACCATCACAATTAGAAAGTAGAAAAGAATTAAGCGGAAGAAATATAAAAGCCTTTTATTATGATACTCCGATACGTCATTTTGAATTACCATCAATCAGCTACAATTATATCCTTTGGTCCAGTTTTCCCGATGGAACGTACACAAATTTTGAAGCACGCAATTCGCTTCATTTTGAAACTTTCATTAAACAGTTTGATGTAGTTTGGAAAAATATAATTATGGCAATTCCTAAAGATTACAGAATTATAATTACAAGTGATCATGGTTATGTTTATCTTAATAATGGCTTTGAATCAGGATTAAAAGGTGAGGCTGCTCTAAGCTTTTTATCACAGGAGCGATTTAGATATTATTCAGAAGATGAAATTCCACCTGAAAATATCCCGGAATTAAAATTATTTACAAGTCACAGACTTGCAATGATAAAAGGAAGAATTAAAAATCGTCCTAAAGGACATTCTGCAAATAAAGTTTTTCGTCACGGCGGTTTATCATTGATGGAAATGTTAACTCCGTGGCTCGTTATAAAAAGAGATTAGTTTTTCATAGGAGTAATAATTATGTCAAAAATAAAACAACAGGATAACAAAGAAAAGATCGGAACTATTCTCGACAAGAATATTGTCAGGAAGATTAAAGACCGCTCTCATAAGGAAGGCAGATCAATAAGTGAAATTATCCAGGATGCAATTCTTAAATATGAGGATCTCGAGCCGGCAAAACTTGAATTAAGAAAATCCGCTGTAAATAGGTTCTGCTCAAAACCATTTAATCTTAATCAAAGTGATATTGAAGAACTTTTAATAGAAGATTATTACGAACAATGAATTTATTACAAATACCCCAACAACAACCGGTTATTATAGATACTAATATCTTCGTTTATGCCGCTCAGAGAAGTTCTCCTCAATGTATCAAGCTTTTAGAGAAATGTGCTAACGGAGAATTGTATGGTATAATTACTACTCATATACTTGCAGAATTAACTCATGTATTAATGTTAGCCGAAGCTAAAGACATAGGTCTAATTAAAGGCTCCAATCCTGCAAAGCAGCTATCTGAAAATCCGAATAAAATAAAAGCATTAAATAGATATGAATCGTTGATCCGTGATCTTTTATCTATCGGATTAAAATTAGAATCTCTGCAAAGGGAAGATTTTATAACCGCCATGACATTGCAGCGTCAATACGGTTTGTTAACTAACGATGCATTATTTCTGGCTGTTGCAACCCGGCTTCGAGTGACAGCTTTGGTTTCGGCAGATGCCATTTTCAAGAATGTTCAAGGAATTATTCTTTATGCACCGGATGATATAAATGGATAATAAAAAACGAGCTATAGAAGAATCTTTCCCAATTGTTGAAATAAATAAACTTGCTGTTCCCGAGCGGAATGCCTTTAAACCAATTTATACTATGCACAAATGGTTTGCCCGCAGATCGTCTTCTGTTTTCCGTGCTATTTTGCTTGCTGCAATGAAACCTGCCGGCACCGATATAATGGAAGAATTCTACAAAGACCACACGAATGATCCGGATACAAACGGCAAAGTTATCCTTGATCCGTTTATGGGTGGAGGAACTACTATTGTTGAAGCATTGCGACTCGGCTGTAAAGTAATCGGAATTGATCTTAACCCGGTTGCATGGTTTATTGTTAAAACCGAAGTTGAGCCTGTCGATATTGATAAATTAAAGGATTCATTCGAAAGACTTTCAAACAGGATAGTAGGCTGGTCAGGCAAATCACTAAAAGAAACTTTACTCGATCTATATAAAACTGAATGCCCTGCCTGCGGGAATAAAGATGCAGATATAATTTATACTTTCTGGGTTAAATTAGCTCCTTGCACAACAGGAACTTGTAATCATCTGACTCAGCTTTTTTCCGATTATGTAATTGCACACAAAAATCCCTCGATTAGATATTACGAAGATTGTAAATGCCCTGAATGCGGCGAGATTTTCGATTGGGAAATTGAACCGGCAGCTCTTATCGGCAATAAATCTTTAATGATAAGTGCGACTCAGTTTTCCGCTGGTGCTGGCAGGGCTTCTACTCGTTGGACTTTTGGACCGGAAAAATCTAAGGTTGAATGCCCATGGTGCAATAAAACTATAACTCCGGCTGTGTCGAAGAATAAAAAGAATAAGAAGAAAGTTCCGTTAAGCGTTTTATATTGCCCCTCTTGCGAAGAGGTTTGGCAATATAGAGGCGAAGTAAAACCGGATTCAATTCTCGAGTGTCCAACTTGCAAACACAATTACAATCCAAATGAAGGGAATCTTCCTGCAAAGGGAAAATTTATATGTCACGGAACCTGCAATGGAAATGTAGATGCAATTATAAGCGCAATAAGAAAGCTGCCTAAAGAACAGCTTCTGCCTATCCGTCCTTATGCAGTTGAGGGTTATTGTGAGCAATGTGCAGGCAATAACAAGAACAGTAATACTGTAAAGGAAAAGTTTTTTGAAATGGATGATGATAGCGAAAATGAAATTGATATCACTAACAGCCTTTCTTCTATCCTAATTAAAAATAACGGCAAGTTTTTCAAAAGATTCTCTTCCCAGGATATGGCTAAATACCAAACTGCTAAAGATACCTGGGAAAAAGAAAAGGGATATCTTCCTTATCCTAAATCTGAAGTCCCTGTTGGAGAAAAAACAAAATCTGGTTTGATTGCACATCATTACAACTACTGGCATCAAATGTTTAACGAAAGGCAATTACTTGCCCTTTCTACTTTACTACAAGAGATTGATCGAGAAGAGGATCAATCAATGAGAGATATGATGATTAGCAGTTTTCAATCATTACTAAATGATAGTAATATGTTTACTTGGTATCAAAAAACTAGAGATAAAATTGAAGGCATTTTTACAAGACATGATTTTACTCCTAAAATGCAACCCGTAGAGAACAATGTATATGGGGTGAAATATGGGAAAAATACATGGATTTCAAGAATAGAAAGTACCATTGAAGCAAAGAAATATAATTTAACTCCTTTTGATAAGAAGCATATTTTCCAACGCGAAAAAGATTCGATTGAGAATATTTTTTCCTCTGAAAAAATCGATGGATCTGAATCTGTGTTATTTTCTATGAACTCTGCTGAATATGTGACTAATCAAAGTAAAGTTGATTTTGTTATCACTGATCCTCCTTATGGGGGAAATGTTAATTATGCTGAACTTTCTGATTATTTCTATGTATGGGTTCGTTTATCATTATTTGCTTTTTATAAAGAATTTTCCCCAGAGTATACGCCCAAATCAAAGGAAGTTATTGAAAACAAAATAAGAGGCAAATCAGCTGAAAATTTTCGCGATGATTTGAGCGCTATCTTTATAAAATGTGCAGAAAATTTAAATGAAAATGGAATACTTTCATTCACATTTCATCATCAAGATGATAAAACCTGGGAATTATTGTTAGACGCAGTCAGTAATGCTGGATTTTTTTTTGAAGCAATTTATCCAATTCATGGCGAAGCTGAAAATTCACCTAACTTGATAGGAAAAGATGCAATATCATATGACCTTATTCATATATGTAAGAAAAGAGAAAAAAGTAGTGTCTCAACCAAACGTTCATGGGCTGGAATTAGGCAAGAGATTAAACATCGTGCAAAAGAGGAAATAGAACTTATAGAATCAGGTAGATATGGTAATGAGACATTACTTACACCAGATGTTAATATAATTTTAATTGGCAAGTGCCTTGAGCTATACAGCAAATATTATGGAAATGTGGTTGATTATAATGACAAACCCGTTCCAATTAAAGAAGCCTTGGAAGAAATAAAGATGATGGTTGATTTATTATTAACCAAAGATAATCCACTGCCCTCAGAATTAGAGGATATTGATGTTCCTTCCTACATATATTTAACAGCGCTCTGTGCAAATAAAGAAATAACTATCGACGCAGTCAGCAAAATTGTCCGAGGAATTATTGAGCCTTCTGAATTAAGAGAATATGGACTAATCATTAAAGGTAGGGAAGCAGGCGGAAGAACTTTTAAAGTTAAACAGCCTTTGGAAAGATTGAATGAATTAAAAGAGAGATTCAGAAACGGAAACAATACACCCCAACCCTCATTATTTAATGATACGGAAATCAGTTTACCTCAAAACATACTCTTTGTTGATGTATTGCATTTACTTCTTGGTTTAGCTGAAACCGGCGATAGCCTTCTCCCATGGTTAGAAAAATTTGGGGGATTAAAGCCCCAGATCAGAGCAGCATTAGAGCATATAATGAACATGAATAAAAATTTTATTATACCGGCAAAAAAAGTTTTGGGTCTTTTAGATGAAAGGACTCTTTTCGCAAATATTGAGAATTCTCAACAAAAGAAGGAATGATATATGCCGGGATATGTTCTTGTAGAAAAAAGTAGTTTAACACCTCCTAGTCCGGAAGGACAAGGGATTATAGCCAATGCTCAGGAAATTGGTTTCAGTGATTTTCTGCGCGAGTTAAAGCAGGATGAATTTCCTTTTAACGAAAACAGCAGTTTGCGTGTTGTCGGAATTGAGGATATTCTGCTTGCTGCGAGACCGAATATGGATCAGTTTGCAATATCAGTCAGAAGCACTCTTCAAAACGCCGGCAATGAATTTTTTTCCAAAGGATGCGGTGATGTTCAGATAATTTTTAAGGGAGAGCTTGTCAGAGGAGAGCATCTAATTGTCCGGCATCCTACATCAGACATAAATATTTATTTGATATTTGGATCACCGGCACCTATAGAGATAAACGGTCAAAAGATATATAAAAATAGTTTTAATCTTAGCGGCGGTGATTAATTTTAAGAGGATATGATGTTAACAGCAGAACAAAAAATAGAATATATGCCTAAAGTCGGGGAAAAGGTTAGAGTTAAGGGGCGTGAAGATCTTGGCTCAGTAGAAGTTTACCGTGTAAGCGAACTCTATGGTACTTACCAGGCAGATGTAATGTATGAAGATGCAAATGGAAGACATCTTCAAAGCTTTCCTATTGAACGTTTAGAACCTGCTCCTGATTTATGGCAGCGACTAATCAATAACGATATTGACTCTTCTGTTGATTTTTTATTAAAGCAATTATCATTTCAATTTCCATTACAAAATAACGGAGGACAGTTATCAAACAGCAGAACAGACCTTTTGCCTCATCAAATTCTCCTAACACGCGATGTTGTATCTATGAGACATCGACGATTACTGGTTGCAGATGAAGTTGGCTTAGGTAAGACAATAGAACTCGGAATGATAATTAAAGAGTTGATTAGCCGGGGCGAAGCAAACAGAATTCTTATAGTTACCCCAGCCGGACTAATTAAAAACTGGCAAAGCGAATTAAGGGATGCGTTTAGATTAATCTTTGAAATACTTGGAACTGATTTTACAGACCAGGGGTTTGCATCCTGGGAAAATCATAATCGTGTTATTGCATCAATCGATACAATCAAGGTACCTCAAAGAATGGATCGTATACTTGGCGGTCCTAAATGGGATATGATAATTTTTGATGAGGCGCATCATTTAAGCAGGAAACGTTACGGTAAAAAAATAACACCGACTCTTAACTATAAACTTGCCGAAGCATTACGTTCGCATACAAAAGATTTAATTTTCTTATCCGCAACACCGCATCAAGGAAATGCATATCAATTCTGGTCACTCATTCAGCTTCTTGATGAGACTCTTTTCGATTCGGAAGAAGCAATGATGGAACATCGTGGGTTCTTAAGCAGGGTTATGATTCGTAGAACAAAAAGAGAGGTTACTGACAAGAATGGTAATCCAATATTTGTGAGAAGGCAGGTTCACACCCAATCATTTCAGTTGGCATTACCAGAAAGAACTTTTTATGAAAAACTTACCGAATATTTGCGAGAAGGATATAATGTTGCAGGCGTAGGTAATGGACAAACCCGCACAACAAATCAACAGCGTGCAATTGGATTTGTAATGACTACATTTCAGAAAATTATGTCTTCAAGTATCAGAGCTATTAAGCAAGCATTGAGAAGAAGATTATTAGTGCTGTTAATAAGAAAGCATATAGAACTTTCAAACAAAAGAGCTAAATCAAACTCTTCAAGGGCAATCGCAGAAGAACTACTTGAACTGCAAGATGAAATGAGAAGATTAGTTTCCGAAATAATGAGAATACAATATATTCCATCCCGTTATCCTGAAATTGATACAATTATAGCCCAAACAACACAAAAAGTAAGTAGATCATTTCAGACTGAAGAAACAACAGAATGGTCGCTGGATAGTGATGAAGTTGGAGAAGACGGAATATATGCCGACGCGAATATTCCGGATGAAATTCAAAAAGTGAAAGTATTGCTGAACATAGTTCCGGATGAAGTCGATCGAAAGTTTGATACATTGACTAGAGCCATTGATTCAATCAGGAATACTAATACTAAAGAAAAATTCATAATATTTACACAGTATGTTGAAACTCTAAACTTCTTAAAGGAGAAATTAGAAAATATTTATGGTAACGATAAGGTTGCTCTTATAAAAGGCGGACCAATCGATAATAAAATTGAAGCAAAAGAAAAGTTCTGGGATGAAGATGGGGCACAATTTCTTATATGCACTTCTGCAGGTGGTGAAGGGATTAATTTACAAGTGGGTCATATTTTATTTAATTATGATCTTCCGTGGAATCCAATGGCGGTAGAACAAAGGATTGGGCGCATCCACCGGTACGGACAAAAAGAAACATCACAGGTTTATAATCTTGTCGCTGAAGATACTGTCGAAGAAAAAATATATCAATTATTAAATTCCAAACTAAGAGAAATAGCCGCACACATCGGTAAATTGGATCCACTCACCGGAGAACCTGTTGAAGATTTCAGAGCAGAGATTTTAGGATATATGGGATCATCACCGAATTATCTTGACTGGTATAAGTACGCATTATTAAATAAAGATTATAACCGTACCGCCATCGAAATTGAAGAAGCAATGCAGAACGCCCTCAAATCCATAGAGGCTTTGAAAAATCTTACTATGGATATGAGTTCTTTTAATCTTCAGGAATATCTGAATATAGATGATAAATTTTCACTTCAAAATCTTAAAACATTTGTAGAAACTGCAATACTGCGTCTGGGAGGTTCAATAATACCAAAGGGAGATTTTTATAGCATAGTTACACCAAACAAGCTAAGCAATTTTCCGAATGTAAATACAAAATATAATCTGATCACTTTTGACAGAGATTCAGCAATGCGTAAACGACAAGCAGAACTAATGGGTTTAGGACATCCGCTGGTAGATGCGATTGTACAATACTATCAACAAGTCACAATACCTGGTGATGTAGCAACTCTACCTCAAAGCGAATATGATAGAGATAACTATGTAGTTGTTAATACACACTTCACAATTGAACTTGAAGGAAATTTACAACATAAAGAAATTAAGACGATAAGAATAAGCAATACGGGAGATGTTCAAATATTACCGGATGATTGGCTACTTAATCGGTTAGAAAAAAAGCTATTTAAGGTAACTGGTGAGACAGTTGAAATGAACTGGCAAAAAATAAAAAGCAATTATGAAGGTGCAGTGGGAGCAATATTATCACAGATAAAATCATCGGTAGAAAATCCCGTTGGTGCTAGGGTTAGGTTGTTGGGAATAACAGAAATAAAATAAAGGATTTTGGACAGTTTAGTTAACAAAATAATAGGAGGTATAAAATGGAGACTATTTAGAGGGTACCTACAATCAAGACCCTAAAGAGAATATATGTCAATCATTTGTTCTTCTTAGCATTCCATGTTTTAAGAAATTCTTCTGAAGTTGATATTGCTATTTTACTCCTCTTGTAATCAATTTTATTTCTCGTTAATAAATGATTAACTCCGTTGTTGACAGCTGTGAAATATTGAATTGCATCTTCAAAGTCATTGAACTCCGAATTCAATGCCCGTTCAATTATTCTTTCATCAACCGGTAAAATATTTATTAGAGTTTTCAACTTTCTTAAACTTTTTAATGCGGATGTATTTGAGGTTAATTTTTTGAGAAGATTGTGTAAGTTTGCAAAAATTAGTGGTGATGTATAAGCTTCTATTTTTTGTTGATCGATTAAAGTAAATAATATTGCAGCATGCTCGAAATATGGTTCTCTATGAGCAAGAAGGTCCAAAATAATATCAGAATCGACAAATACTTTAATCATTTTGTATACTTATCCTCAAGATGTTTGCCGTACATCTGTTTCAGATTGAAATTTTCTGATAATTTAATGATTCCGGATAATTCGAGAACATTTGGAGATATTTCTAAATCATTTAAAGGATCTTTTTCCGCTATCATATTAAAATAGTTCTCAACCATCCCGGAAAGACTTTGCTTATTCCTTTTAGCATACTTTTTAGCACGCTCAATTACTCTTTTATTTAATTTTAGAGTTAGTTTTGTTTCCATTCCCGCACCTATTGTTTACGTATATAATTTTGTACAATGATACGTATAAATGTTCAAAATTTCAAGTCAATCATAAACTATGATTTGTCTGTCGTAAAAGATCCCTTGTTTGGGATCTAATTCTTTACTTTGCAATGCGTCAAATACTTAAATGAAACATCCATCGAGTAATTTACCTTTCTGGTTTTATCCAAAAAATCGTAGTCCATTTTTCATCCTTTTGCTCTATTCTATTTTCAAACTCCTAATCATATTTTTCTTTCGTTAGTACTAACCGAAATTTTACTGACTAGTAAACATTTATAAACTTTAAAAAAGACGGGGTGCTTTTGAAGTTGACTAACAATTTTATAAACGAACGATGGGAAAATATTTCGTCCATCGTTTAACAATTATACTAACCAGGACAATATATGTGCTTTTCTGCAGCAGCCAGTTTAACGGGTGGTATAGATTATGTTTGCGAGTATTCCATTGTTTTTTGGTCTTCAACAAATTACCGAAGGTTTATTGTGGGTAGCCTTACCAAATCCGGACTTGAAAATTCTTCAGCATATATGCACTTATTTATTTCTGATAATGGCGGAGGTTCTTTGGCCTATGTTGATCCCGTTTTCAGTATTATTAATGGAGAAGAATAAAAAAAGGAAAGAAAATGAAGAAAATTCCAGATATGCCCTTAAACTTAAGTAAAGGGAAGGAAAGAATTCCGTATTGGAGGCGGGCTCATCATGATTGGAAATTCTGGATTGGAATTATATTGATTCTGGTTGCCGTTGTAATATATGTTAAAACGAACGACTTATCGGAGCGGCCTCATCCTCAGATGCAGCAGCAAGTCCCGTAGGTAATAAGTGATCAAGAATTTGTGATCGATTTTGACTTGTATCTTTTCTAATTATCGATTAATATTGAGTAGTTACAAACAGATTATTTCTGATTAGCTGACTTTTGTACTAAAATAATTATGAAAGTGGCAGGTGATAAAATGAGAATAATAACTTCTATTCTATTTATATCGCTAATAGCAGCGGGCTGCGGTTTGATAGATTCTAATCCTAGCAAACGCGATAATATTAATGCTTCCTTTAAATTAACGGACACTTCCGGAAATGTTTCTGATACATTTTCATCAGGTAAGACTTTTGATATGCACTTCTCTTTGATTAATACTACCGGTCATGCGATTACTTACAATTATGCCGGAGCGCCGCCGGTCCATTTTCAGATATTGAGAAACGATAGTGTTGTTGCTGCTTCTGAATATGCTATGCCTAATATTATGATTACTTTCCCCGATACATTAAATACCGGAGATACAATTCAGGTCACGTGGGAGGCGCAAAATTATTTGCGGGCTACTCAGAATCCCTCTCTTCATCTACCTGTTGGTACATACCAAGCTAAAGTGATTTATCCTTCTTTTAATAATATTAACATTAACTGCACCTCCTTGATTGATTTTTCTATTATACAATGAAACTAAATTAAGGGAAATAATATGCGGGATATATTAATCTTTGCTATTGTTCTTTTCGTTATTAACGGATGCGGTCAAAACAATAATCCTGTTTCTACTTCGGATACTATAAAGTCAGGGTCTCTGGAATATACGTTTTCAACTTCCAAATCATTTTATGAAGCTCATGATACATTAAAGGCTGCGGTTACTGTTTTCAACAATGGCACTTCTAATGATACCATTGCTGTGGGCGACGGGATTTTTCAGTGGAATCTTCAAAACAGCAAGGGGCAAATTATTATGTTTAGCGGCGCCTTTGATAATGTTGTGGGGCTAGTTACTATAAATCCGGGGCAGTCAAAGCAAATATATACTATCAATCAAGTTATTGCCGACACTTCCGGGCAGGCCGTTAATTCGGGGTATTACTATTTGAATGCTTCTTTGCGTCCGTCATTATCGTTTTCGCTTAAGCTGAGCATTCAATTTTAATGAATGAGTATTTATAAAGTTTCACTATTTTCTTGTTGTATAATATTTTTTATCATTAGGTGTGACTATCTTACAAGTAATATGAAACCATCTCTATTAAGTAATTCCAAATTCATTGGTATGAATTCTTATCAACCAATAATATTTAGAAAAATCTTTTCTCTTATAAAAAGGGAATTGTTCTTCCTCTTTTAGGATTCTCCGCTAATGCTTCTACTTTCTTAAAAATACTATTAACAATTTTTTGAGCTGCTGAGTTGTTATCTTTTGCAATATATTCATAAATATCTTCTAACTTTTCAACTGCTAAAGGAGACCAGGATATTTTCATAATTAATGTCTCTTGGCGAATTTCTTTTTTACTTCTTGATGCGATATCTCCATTCCTTGATCAATTTTTTCTTCATTGGTTCGTATTCCTCCGCACATCTTGACTGCCGATTAAGACAAACTTGATTTTAGCTTAAGGAATATGAGTTTTGTCTATACATGTTTCTTTGCTGCTTTGTAACTTTGCAGCATTAAAAAAAACAGGAAATAAAAAAATGAAAATCGTAGTAACAGGTTCGTTAGGACATATCGGTAAGCCTGATTTGAAATGGATTCTTATTACTGATGAACAACTATTAAATGGAATGAAAGCCGCAGGGATGAATCCGCAAATTGCCGCAGGACTGGTTGAGATGAATGCTTGCAGCAACAGCGGTAAATTGTATGATGATTATTTCCGTAACAAACCAACGCTTGGTAAAATTAAGTTGAGAGATTATGCAAAGGAATTTGCTGTTGTATTTAATCAAGGAGCAAAACAATGAGTAATGCAAAGCTCGATGGAACTTTCACTTTCCCCGGGACATCATTAACAGTTAAGCGGATGGGCTATGGCGCGATGCAGTTGTCGGGTCCCGGCATATGGGGACCGCCCAAAGATGTTGATGGTGCTGTGGCACTGCTTCGCGAGGTTGTTGCTTCAGGTGTGAATCATATAGACACATCAGATTTCTACGGTCCGCACATTACCAATCAGATAATCCGGAAGGCATTGCATCCTTACCAAGCGGGATTGGTGATTGTTACGAAGCTCGGAGTAATACGTCCGCCTGACAAGTCGTGGCATCCAGCCATCTCTCCCGAAGATCTGGCGGCTGGCGTATATGACAATCTCCGAAATCTGGGTTTAGATACGCTTGACATTGTTAACTATCGCGCAAGGGGGACAGTTCACGGTCCAAGTGAGGGTTCCATCGCTGAGCAGGTGACGGCGCTGGCGGAACTTAAGAGCAAGGGGCTGATTCGCCATATCGGATTGAGTAACGTAACTGCTGCCCAGATAGCCGAGGCGCAGAGGATTACCGAAATCGTATGCGTGCAGAATAATTACAACGTGGCTTTCCGTCATGATGATTCACTAATCGAAGATTTATCCCGGCAGGGTATAGCGTATGTGCCGTTCTTTCCACTTGGCGGATTCACTCCGCTGCAGTCTTCGACTCTGACGGAAGTCGCAGCCCAGCTCGGGGCAACACCTATGCAGGTCGCACTGGCGTGGTTGTTACAGAGGTCGCCCAACATCTTGTTGATTCCGGGGACATCGTCAATAGCACATTTCCGCGAGAACCTGGCAGCAGGTCAGTTGAAGCTGTCTCCGGAATTTGTGGCGAAGTTGGATGGGATCAATGGTGAGTCGAAATTAATATGACGTTCGGAAGGATTTCATTTTATCACCAATAATTCAACTTATGTATTTTTGCAATTAAGTTTAATTAAGTCATTCCTCAGAATATGCGGCAATACCCGCCTGAGCTATTTCAAAGTCCTGCTCGCCGGTAGCGCCGCTGAATACAGTTAATAAATAGCCGGAATTTATTTTTTTAATTGCCCCGCCCGGATAACCGAACTCGCCCTGATAGGGGGATCTTATTTCACTTCCGCTATTCAATTTAGTATCTGCCATTTCGGCTGCTTTAGAGTAAGCAATGCCGATATAGTTGTATCCGGGATATGTATGACCTTCCGGATTATCCGGCACCTTTTTTATGATGTCGACCGATTTCATATATGATTCCCATGAATGGCCGTTTTCGTCCATGCGATTTACAAGGATTACTCCTTTAACTTGCAGTTTGCCTGCCTGTTTTTCCATTGCGTCAATAATCTTTGCTGCATTTGTTTGAAAATATTTGTTTGGTTCGTGATT
>JAJYOQ010000341.1 GCA_021796135.1 Bacteroidota bacterium | reverse complement strand
TGCAAGGTATCCAAAGCCAGCACGTTTCGGCTTGTGTTAAACATTTTGTTTGCAATAATAGAGATTGGAACCGTAATAATTACATGTCTATAGTAGACAAGCGTACTTTACATGAAATTTATTTTCCTGCATTCAAAGCCGGTGTTGAAGAAGGCCATACCTTAGGCATTATGACAGCCGCCAACGGAGTGAATAACGAATTTTGCAGCGACAGTCATTATCTCTTGACAAATATCTTAAAAGACAGATGGGGATTTAAAGGATTTGTTATAACCGATTGGCTTGGTACTCGTTCGACTAAAAAAGCAGCCATGGCAGGTTTAGATATATCAATGCCATATTCCGAAAATTCACTTTATGGCAAACCTTTGCTTGAAGCAGTTCAAGCAGGAGAAGTTCCCATTAGGGTAATTGATGATAAAGTCCGCCGGATATTACGGGTAATGGCATGGGCAGGAAACTTAGACAAAGGTGGTATAAAAGCCACTGGCTCGTTTGATACAACAGCTCATGAAGAAATAGCTCTCAAAGCTGCCGAAGAGGGGTTGGTATTACTTAAAAATAATAATAAAGTTTTACCGTTGGACAGAAAGAAAATAAAAGAAATACTTGTGTTAGGTCCAAATGCAAACAAAAGATTTTGCGTTATTGGGTTGGGAGGAAGTTCATGGGTAGATTCACCTGATGAAGTTACGGTGTTAAAGGGGATTAAAGATTTAGCTGGTCCTAGTGTAAAAGTTAAATACTTTTCTACCGATGAAATAGGCGGCTTTCAACCGATCAATGAAAAATATTTAAAAACCGATGACGGCAAGAATGGATTTATGGCGAAGTATTATAATGGGGAAATAAGTGATAAGCCAGTTATTACAAGATTTGAAAAGAATGTTGATTTCAATTGGGAGATGCGATCGCCAGATATAGAAAAAATAAATTCGGGTAATTTCAGCGCGCAGTTTACAACAAATATAATACCTCCGGTTACGGGCACTTATGTATTAAGGGTTAAAGCCGATGATAATGCCTGGATATTTGTAGATCGTCAAGGGGGTGCCCCAATAGCAGTAACTGTGAGCGATAAAAATAATGGAGTAGGCGAGGCAACGGCTACGGTTCAAATGATTAAAGGAGAACCGTTCTTTATTCGAATAGATTATCACAAGAATACCGGAGATGCAAGTTGCTTCCTTGACTGGCAGATGCCGAAAGATAAAAATATAGTAGAAAAAGAAACAAAAAATCTTGATAAGGCAGTTATGAATGCTGATGCGGTAGTTTTTGTGGGTGGAATAGATCACAGTCTAGACTCTGAAGGGCGAGATCGATTAAATATAGATTTTCCTAAATCTCAACAAGATATAATTAATCATATTGGCAAAATAAATCCAAACACAATAGTTGTTTTAATAAACGGATCACCTCTTAAATTAGGGGGCTGGATAAATAATGTACCTTCGGTTCTGGAGGCATGGTACGGCGGAAGCCGTGCAGGTACGGCGGTGGCAAGCGCATTGTTCGGTGATGTAGATCCGTCGGGAAGACTACCATTTACCTGGCCCAAAAGACTTGAAGAAAGTCCATCGCATGCCATTGGCAGTGAAAATAAAGACTTTGTTTATTACAAGGAAGGCATACTAGAAGGCTATAGATATTATCTTACTAAGAATGTAAAGCCGGAATTTCCGTTTGGTTACGGGTTGAGTTATACAAATTTCAAATACACAAAACTGAACGTTGTCAAAAAGAAAGACAGAATAACTGCGAGTGTAGAGTTAAAGAATACGGGGAGAAGTTACGGAGCTGAAGTAGTACAACTATATATTCATGCGGAAAAATCTCTGGTAGAAAGACCACTTCGCGAACTTAAAGGATTTCAAAAAGTATTTCTGAAACCGGGAGAGACAAAGGAAGTTTCATTAACACTGAGTCCGGTTGATTTTGCGTTCTATGATGTTAACAAAAAAGCTTGGCATGTAGAAGAAGGAAAGTATGATATACAAATCGGATCGTCATGTGCTGATATTAAACTGTCTCAGCCGGTAAAGATGGATGAAAGGATTATAAAAGATTAATACAATATCACTACTAACCGACAAAAAAATAAAAAAGGGAGCTGCATAAAACAGCCCCCGATGTCGTAAATTTGGATTAGCAAAAATTCAAAGGAAACGACATGAATAAAGATATGGAAATAAAAACTTGCCTGACGGCAGTCAGGTTTGTCGGTCAGCCGGTATTCGGACAAATATTAAAGTTAATAGATAAAACAACTTTTATTGAGTTAGTGAGAGAAAAGAAGAGTGATTATTATTATAAGTCATTCGGAAGCTGGGATCATATAGTAACAATGCTCTTTGGAATATTAAGCCGATGCGATTCAATGTCGGAAACATGCGAGGGAATACGGGCTTTGAGCGGAAAAATGAATCATCTTGGATTAAAAAAAGCGCCGGCAAAAAGCACAGCCGGCGATGGATTAAGAAGACGGGATAGTTCATTTTTTGAAGCATTATATTATAAACTTGTAGACAGATATAAAGGTTTTTTGTCGGACAGCCGAACATATGGATTAACATTTAAGGAGTTGCTAATCATAGATTCATCAACTATTAGATTATTCAGTGATATACTAAAGGGAGTAGGAAGAAACCCAAAGAATGACGGCAAGAAAAAAGGAGGTCTAAAAGTCCACATGCTTATTGATGCGGTTCAGTCGATAGCAAAGTTTGTTCGTATAACAGAAGCAAAAGTGCACGACAAAAATTTTCTAAAGGAAATACAAGTTCCTCCATATAGTATGTTGGTATTTGATAAGGCTTATAATTATTATCTTCAATTTGCAAAATGGACAGAAAGCAAGATTTATTTTGTAACAAGGCAAAAGACAAATGCAGTATGCCAAATTATAGAAACGATAATGGAAAAGGACTCGCAGCGCTGGGCATTTGGAGTAAATAAGGAAGAAACAATAGAAGTAACATATAAAGAGAACAAAGAGGAAAAGAGGCTAAAACTGCGAAGGATATATTATCAAGATGACAAAAACCGCCAGTATGTATTTATAACAAATAATTTTGATATAACAGCCGAAGAAGTAGCTTTTATATATAAGAGACGATGGCAAATAGAATTGCTATTTAAGAAGATGAAGCAGAATTTTCAGTTGCATTACTTTTATGGAGAGAATGAGAATGCAATCAGAACCCAAGTCTGGTGTACATTGATAGCGCAGTTATTACTAACCGTATTACAAAAAATGGCCAATGTAAAGAAAGCATTTTCAACAGTAGCAACGTTGATACGAATACATTTGATAAGCTTATTAGACGTATTTGAATTGCTAAGAAATATAAAACGAACATACACAAAAAAGGCAGTCGATACTTTGCAGCCAAATTTATTCCCTTCTTAACTTTACAGTAGGGTCTCTTTTGGCTTTGTAATAATATCCTTTGAATATAAATCAGAAAAGAAATATTTTCCTCAAATTAAAATTTTAGTCGGTTGATAGTGATACAATATATCTTATACCAATTATTACTGAGGCTATTCAAATGGAAAAAATATTTATTCTATTAATAATTGGGGTGTTTAGTCTATCAAAATTAAATGCCCAACCGGCTGAACTAACGGCAGATAACGGGATTTTGAAAGTAAAGTTAGATTTAACCAGAGGCGGTGCAATCAGTTATATTTCTCTATCAGGAAGTAATAGGAGTTTGGTTAACATTCACGACGAAGGCAGGTATATACAGCAGTCGTATTATGCGGGCAAATCAGTTGACCGTATAGCCGAAGGACAGAATCCCTCATGGTCACCCTGGAGTTGGAACCCTATCCAGGTAGGTGACAGTTATGGCAACCGCGCAAAAATACTCGATTACAAACAAAACGGTGATACACTATATGTAAAGTGTACACCAATGTTGTGGGATATGAATAATATGCCTGCTGAAGCCGAAATGGAACAGTGGAATATATTAGAGGGGAATGTATTAAAAGTGCATTGCAAGATTACATGCCACAGAACTGATAATATATACGGAGAAAATATAGCCGATGATCAGGAACTTCCGGCAGTATATCCGATATCGGCATTAAAAAATTTATATACATACTTAGGCAATTCACCTTTTATGAATGATAGTCTAGATAATCCGTCGGTAGTAAACTTATCGAGCGGATTCTGGGGCAGGTATCCGAACGTAAGTGAGCACTGGATGGCATTTGTAGATAGTACTAAATGGGGGATTGGCGTCTTTAATCAAAATTGTACCTACTTTTTAGCAGGTATGTCCGGCAGTCCGGGAGGTGAGGCACAAGACGGTTCTACCTCATATATAGCGCCTACAAGAAAGGAAATACTGAATAAAAACAGTGTATTCGAATATGATTATTATATCATTGTAGGTACGGTGGATCAAATAAGAGCCAAAGTATACCGATTAAAGTAACACAAGTTGATTAGATATAAGTCAACCCTTGATTTTATGTTATAATTTTATTGATAAATATAATAATGATTTATAGGCTAGAACTGAACATTCAAATTTTTTGTGAAAATATTTTTTTTGTCTTAAACTGTTTAGATTATAATTCCATTCTATCAAAATCATATAAAAATTGGAGAATATGATGATTAAAAGAAACATGTTTTTTGGAATATTAACAATTCTAATATTTACAGCTTTTATTGTGGCGAATAATTCCTTGGCACAGAATGCTCAAAAGGAAAAATTAAAAAAGAATAGAACATCAACCTCGGATAATAAATATGATGATGCAGCGTTTTAATAGCCCAACTATCACTATGACCCAAACTTGAATTTCTTTTCCCGGCTAAAAAGGGTGAATGGCAGACAATATGGAATGCAAAACCCAAAGTATCCGGTGAGCGCCAGCCCAGAATACCATTATGGGGCTATCAGAATGAAGCTGATCCGAAAGTCATGAATGAGAAAATTAATGCAGCT
>JAJYOQ010000340.1 GCA_021796135.1 Bacteroidota bacterium | reverse complement strand
GCAAGCATTATGTCCTTCCTTATACTTTTCAAATTTAGGAAGGGATAAACGTTTGATGGGAACTCGACATTGTTCAAAATTATTCTGTCGCCGGATTTCCAGTTCAATCCTTGTGCAAGAATGTTTAGTCCGTTCGATACATTATCAATCCACGCTAAACGATCCGGCACTGTTCCAAGAATTTCGGAAAGTTTCTTTTTTGCGTTCTCACTCCATATTAAAAACGACTTGTAGATTTCAATCTGCGTTCCGCTTCGGCGTTCCGCATATTCTTGCACGCGGCTCAGAACCAAATTTGACCACGGTCCGATGGCAGCATGATTGAAATAAGTCTGATCGGTTTTTAAGTGTGGGAATAATTCCCGGGCTTCCTGAATAGTCATTAAGATTTCCTTTCTTTATTGGCGACTCAAAAATAAAAGAAAGTTTTCGATAATGATATTAGGAATTACAGTAAGTGAACAAATGGAAAAATTATTTGAAATAACGGCGGCATTTTACGGTGTGATGATTCCGGCAAGGGCAAGAAGAAATTTTCTCCGCATCGTTGCTCAGCATCTCGACGAAAGATATTCACTCGAAACTGCAATCGGACTTGCGCTGCGCAAGCTGGGATTAAAATAGTTAGATATTCCACGACCTGAAGGTCGTGGCTAATTAAAAAATCACTTTCTGGCAGACCCTAAAGATCAAACCAAAACCTTCAAGGTTTTTCAACTCTTGGCTTTTATTTAATAATCAGCTAAATTCAAAGGGGAAATAAGTATAAGGAAGAAAATAATGCTTGCAATACGGCAAAGAAAAAATGTTGTTGACAATAAAGTTATTGTGGAAGTCCCTAATAATTTCGGGAATGAGGTTGAGGTAATAATACTATCGAATTCAGACGAACAAAAATCTAAAGATGTAAATGGGCAATATAATGTTGAAGAAAAAAACTGGGCAAATTTAACTGTTAAAGAATTTCTCGACGGTTATAGCGAGAGCGACTCGATTTACGATAATTACAAAAAATGAGATATAAACTTGGGGATATTGTTTTAATTACTTTTCCTTTTGTAGAATCAAACACATCTAAAAAGAGACCCGCATTAGTTCTTCTTGACACAGATGATAACGATGTTGTCGTTGCACGTATTACATCTCAATTAAATGAAGATAATTATACTTTAGAAATTAACGAATGGAAAACTTGCGGATTGCTTTTACCATCCGTAGTTAAATTGAATAAGGTTGCGACGATAAATAAAAGTCACATTTATTTTAAGTTGGGCAGTTTAAAAGATACAGACTTAGCTGAAATAAGAAGAATGTTGAAGGAAATGTGGAACATATAAACCGATATTAACTTGACGGGGTAGTTATGAATCGCTCTTTTATTCATCCGTTCGTTTCAAAGAAAGCGTTCTATAACTTTCTTCTTAGATCAAACATTTTCTTTCTTTCATTTGTTTTTGTTTACTCTACCACTTCTTACAGCCAATCTTTAACGGCAGAACAGATTTATAAAAAGGTTTCCGGTGCTGTTGTTGTAGTTTATGCTTACGATGATAATGATAAATTAGCTTCGCAAGGAAGCGGTGTTGTTCTTAACGATAAAGGTTATGTTGTAACAAATTATCACGTCCTTTCCGGAAATAACAGACTTGAAATATTACACGGCAAAGAGATTGTTCCTTATGTTGATATAATTGGTATTGACGTAGAGAAAGATATTTTAATTCTTAAGATTGAAGCTAAAAAATTCCCGGCAATAAAAGTTGGTGATTCCAAATCACTAAACATTGGGCAAAGGGTTTATGCAATAGGAAGCCCAATGGGATTAGAGAATTCAATTTCTGAAGGCATAATAAGCGGTTTAAGAAGTGTTGATGAATTAAAAAGAAATTTTATACAAATAACTGCAAGTATTTCTCCGGGAAGTAGCGGCGGTGCGGTTGTGAATGATAAAGGTGAGCTTTTAGGTATAAGCACACTTACTGCAAAGGAAGGGCAAAACTTGAATTTTGCTATTCCTATTGAAGATGTGCTTAAAGTGGTAATTAGCTCTTACAGCAAAAATAATACATATAAAAATTTCGAATGGTTCTATAAAGGCAACGAAGCTATTGATAAAAATGATTTTAGTGCAGCCTCAAGATATTTCTCAATATATATTCAAAAGTATCCAAATGATGAGGGAGCGCATTATAATCTTGGAATTTCAAAGGTTAGATTAGAAGATTACAAAGGTGCAATTCAAGATTTTAATAAAGCAATTGAGCTGAATCCGAATTTTACGGATGCATATATTAATCGGGGAATTGTTAAGTATTATTTAGAAGATTACCAAGGTGCAATTCAAGATTACAATAAAGCAATAGAGATTAACCCTGATGAAGCTACTACTTATTATAGCCGTGGGAATGCAAAGGTTAAGAGTGGGAACTACATTGCTGCAATACTTGATTATAGTAAGGCGATTGAAATAAATCCGAATATTGTAGAAGCATATTGTAATCGCGGAACTGCAAAATATAATTTACAAGATTACAAGGGAGCAATACAAGACTACAACAAAGCGATTGAAATTAATCCGAATATTGCTGATACATATTATAACCGTGGTAATGCAAAATTAGGATTAGGTGATAAAACTGGTGCTTGTCTTGATTGGAATAAATCCTTAGAGTTAGGCTATGCTTCAGCTAATGTTATAATAAATAAGTATTGCTTGAATAAATTATTTAACTCTGAATTTATAAATGATAAACTGAATGAGATTAACATTTTAAGAAGAGATATTTTACAAATTGAACATACAATTTTCGAAAATTACGGTGCCGGGCACGCAGATGTTACCATGTGTGCTGAATCGAGGTTGCGTTGTGATATTCTTTCTGCAAAGTTTGCCCACATAAGGGATTTGATGGCTATTAAATCCTTGATAGATAAAGAAAAACTTGATAGTTACAATCAATCCACAAATAAAAAATTGAAAGAAGTATTTGCTAAAGATATTAATTGGGTAATAGGAGATTTAGAGAATGTATTTAACTATATACAAAGTAATAACCTAAGCTATAAAGTCAGAGCACTGATAAATATTGCTAAAGAAGTAGTAAATGAAATTGAAAAACTGTAAATAATTTATAATACTTTAAGTATACAATTTCACTGTGTTGAAAAATGGAAAATCCATTTCTTAATTTATTCAACGATTAATCCAGCTGTTCAATACATGGCTATGTTCTATTAATAAATTATTTGTCATAGTAAATTAGAGTTAGGCACTTAAAAATTATAATTGGTGAATTTATGGGTTGGCGCAAAGTAGAATTCGATAGCTCATCTAAAAATAAACTGACTGAGCTAAATTTAATTAATGAATTCCAATTACGATTTCTTAAATCACATCCCACATTTGATGTTTCTGGCGCAACACTTTTCCAGTTTGATAAAGGTAATTTAGAGTCAATCATTTATTTCTCTCCAAATTCTTTTAATGCACCTTCTTTGGAGGAATTAGCTGATTCTGTCGGTGCTATTGATTGCGAAAGTCCTCTTGACTCTAAATTAAGTATGATGGCTGGAGATAAGAATTTTTGGGTTAAGTCTTCCTGAAGTTTCGCAAGCGCCAGACCAACTAATGATGGATGGAATTAAAACAAGGATTGTCCATTTTAAATAATATCAAGAGTAATGTATGAGCGAATCTGCAGCATCGTCAATAATTTTAGACATAATTAAAATCATATTTGGGTTTATCTTAGGTATTATTTTACGCCCCTTATCTAATTTTATTAATAAAACCGAAATCAACTATTGTGCTTTTAAACATCCAGACGTTTTTGAAGATCGTACTGCAAGAGAGATTATCGTTGTAAAGAAATTCAACAAAACAGTGAAAATAAATTGTCCTTGGTTTACTAGAAGAGAAGAAAAAATTTATAAAGACAAAAAATATCTTCACTGTCCATTTGGCAAAAATATAGATAGCAACTATTCCGAGAAAGGTGGTGTTTGTCCTTTTGCTTAAGCCATTATTTGATCGTCAATGACCATTCCAAAAAAGTAAACCTTGAAGGTCAACGAAGACCTTCAAGGTTTTCAACTAAATTATTTTTTCTTATTTAAAATTTTCTCAATCTGATCCATTACTTTATTCATCTTCGCAATGGTTAGGTCAAACGCTTCGGATGAAAGCGGATCGATTCCCGCTTTTTTAATCAACTCAATTGGGTAATCGGAACTTCCGCCTTTTAGAATGTTGTAATACTTATCAACTGCGGGTTGACCTTCTTTCACGATTTTTTCCGCTAGCGCCGTGGCGTAGATCAACGAAGTGGCGTATTGGTAAACATAATAAGTGTAATTAATAAAGTGCGGAATGTATTCCCATTCATACGCGATGTACGGATCTACAACAGAAACACCGGAATCATTTCCATAATACTTCTTAACGATATCATAATAAATTTGGCTGAGTGTTTCGCCCGAAATCGGTTCACCCTTTTCAACTTTTTTGTGGATGTCCCATTCGAATTCAGCGAATTGAGTTTGACGGAATATTGTAGAGCGCAGCAAATCCAAATAAGTGCCGAGCAAATAAAGTTTCTCATCATCCGTTTTGACTTTGTTGACCATGTAGTTGTTCAGCAGCGTTTCATTAATGGTGGAAGCAATTTCTGCGACAAAAATCGAATACTGCGAATTAACAAACGGCTGATTCTTATTCGAGAAATAACTATGCATCGTATGTCCGAGCTCATGCGCTAGCGTGGAAACGGATTCATAATCGTCAGTCCAGTTCATAAGAATATAAGGATGATAAGCATAAGCCGAACCCGACGAGTACGCGCCGCTACGTTTTCCAATGTTTGGATAGTAATCGTTCCATCTATCTTCAAAGGATTTTTTTACCGTCGCAACATATTCTTCGCCAAGCGGTTTGAAAACGTCGAGCAATAGTTTTTGTCCTTCTTCAACGGTGAATTTGAGATT
>JAJYOQ010000339.1 GCA_021796135.1 Bacteroidota bacterium | reverse complement strand
TTTAGTAAAATGGCGATGCAAACGAGAACTTCTTTTAAAAAGATGTCATCTCTATCTTAAAAGGTTTATTAAAATTTTATTTCAGCAGTAGCAGCTTTTTCGTTGCAGTAAAATTATCTGCCTTTAGTTGATAGAAATATACTCCGCTGGGAAAATTATCTGCATTCCATGTTACTTCATAATTGCCTGCCGGTTTCTCTTCATTAACCAACGTAGCAACTTCATTTCCAAGAACGTCATAGACTTTCAATGTTGCATGGCTGAAGGCTGCTAGCTGATTACTGTCGACGGATTGAACGGATTAGGGTAATTTTGCTCAAGTTTATATTCTGAAACCAATTTAATGTCTTTATACAGTGTAACGGAATTGATGTAAAAATTAATTCCTTTAGTCTCATTCTCACCTACTGTAATTGGCGTTATGTTTTCAGGTATGTCCATTTTAAAGGTTATATCAATCAAAGAATAAGCCTTATCTATCCCGTCGTACCATTTATAACATAAATTAATATTTTTTATTATAATAGCTAAGACGTAATATTTCCCGGGTCTCAATCCGCAGATTTTATAATTGCCATCTAACCTATTATTGTAATTAGAGTAGGTTAATAGTTTTGACATATATCCAAATTCATCAAATGCTACTAAAATGTAACCGCCTAAGTCATTTGACACTTCAGCGTTACAATTATAAAATGTTCCCGATATACTTCCCGATGCTTTTTCCATCTTAAAATTGTTTAGCTCAATATCACTTTTAGGATTAATAATAATTAATTTTGTTAATGAGTCATTAAAAGCATTACCATGTTCATAATAAGTTACCGCCATGCTATCAATATTAGGATTTTCATTTGTACACGATGATATAATTGCCAATTTGTAATTACCTGGATGTAAATTCATTTTATATCCGCCATTAAATGAAATATAAGAAGTAGTTACAATCCCTACATCAGTTAACAATGTTTCTTAACTTAAACAGTGGAAACAATGCAATCCAAAAAAAATAAATTTTACATACCCATCGTACTCTCAGCACTTTTCTTTTTCATTTCAATTTCATGTAAAGATGGCGGAATAACCGAACCACAACCTTCTATATTGACGAAAGAGACCATTGAAAAGCTACAAGCAGCCACCGATAAAATAATGATGAACAAGCAAACACCCGGCATGATGGCATATATCAGCGTAGAAGGGGAAGGTGAATTATATATAGCTCGTGGCGTCTCTAATTTGGTTACAAACGAACCGATGAATGTTAATGGCTATTTTAGAATTGGAAGCATAACAAAAACATTTACTTCGGAAGCTGTGCTTATATTGGCAGACGAAGGCAGAATTGATCTGAACAAATCAATCTCTTCTTATCTGCCCGATCTAAAAATTCCAAGCGGGGATAAAATCACTATTCGAATGCTCGGGAATATGACCAGCGGATTGTTCGACTACACAAGTGATATGAATTTTTGGAATCTTTTAACAAATTCGAATGGACAGGCAATCTTCACACCGGAAAAACTACTAGATATTGCCTTCACTCACCCCATACAGTTTGAACCGGGCACAAAATACAACTACTGCAATACCAATTATATTTTGTTGGGTTTATTAATCAAAAAAGTAACTGGGAAAGAGGTAATAGATGTTTTTAATGAAAAAATGTTTCAACCGTTGGGAATGAAAAACACATTATGGCCAAATACAAGTTACCTGCCTTATCCATATATTCACGGCTATTCCTCTTTAGTGGATGTTACAAACTGGAGTCCGTCAGGTGGAGACGCAGCGGGAATACTTATCTCGAATTTCTCCGACCTGAAAATATGGGCAAAAGAATTAAACGAAAGAAACCTGCTTTCAAATAAGATGAAAAATGAAAGAACTGCTTGGATTGCTAGTACATTTCCAGGCTTTGACTCGGGGTTTGGTCTCGAGAAATACAATGATTGGGTAGGTAAGGATGGTTCTATTCCTGGTTATAACGCCGAAGTATGGTACTATCCAAGTAAAAAAATTACAATGATTATTAATTCGAATTCATGGGAAGGCGATCCTGCACTCACAACATTTTTTTCTTTTGTTGACATCTTAACTCCGACTAAATAAACTGACCGGCTGAAAGTTCAATAAATATTAAATGAAGGAAATAAAATGTTATACCCCAAGCAATGCAAAGGGAGTTGATTTTTATCATGGTATTGAATATAATATCACAATGAAAAAATATAAAATAGCTATCGATACAAATGTCATAGTATCATCCTTGCGTTCAAAGAATGGTTATTCTTACAAGCTACTTTCAATGATTGAAGATGAAAGAATTAAAGTATTCATTTCAGTCCCGGTGATTTTAGAATATGAAGACACTATCAAAAGAGAAAAATCAAATATTATATTTAAAAAATCTGAAATCGATAATTTTTTAGATTTTATTTGTCTAATTGGTAAGCAAAGAAAAATACATTATTTGTGGAGACCATTCTTGAAAGACAGAAAAGATGATATGTTTCTTGAATTAGCTGTAGAATCCGAATGCGATTTTATAATCACATTCAATAAAAGAGATTTTGAAGGGACAGAAAAATTTGGAATTAGAACATTAACACCGAAAGAATTTTTTAAAGTGATAGGAGAAGAAATATGAGCACCATAAGTTTAAGATTACCGGAGTCATTACATAAGAAAGCTCGTGAATTAGCACGGAAAGAAAATACTTCAATAAATCAATTAGTTTCTTCGGCGCTTGCAGAAAAAATATCAGCATTAATGACTGAGGAATACATAGAACAAAGAGCAAAGAGAGCAAGCAAAGAAAAATTTAGGAAAGTTCTAAGTAAAGTTCCTGATGTCGAGCCAGAAGAATATGATAAGTAAGAAAAAATTATCAACTAAAATTAAAGTCGGAGTAATACAAGGTTTGCCAAAAATGCTTATACAACCCGATTTTATTTATTATAATTTTCTTGCAGCTTACAAAGTAATTATTCAGATTGACAATAGAATTTATTGGGATAACGTATTGGCTTAATAGTGGATACGAAAAATAAATATAAATTTGTGCAAAGGAGTTACGTATGAACAAAAATCTGATCGCAAGGGCTTCCATGACCACCAACGCTCTCGGCGCCAAAGTGTGGGATGCGCTCGTGAATCCCGAAGCCATCAAGCAATACATGTTTGGCACTAATGTTGTCTCGGACTGGCACGAAGGGAGCCCGATTGTCTGGAAAGGAGAGTGGCAGGGTAAAGCTTACGAGGACAAAGGCGTGATTCTTCAGTTCAATCCGGGGCAAACAATTCAGTACAGTCATTTCAGCCCACTTTCTGGTCTCCCTGATAACCCGGAGAACTATCATACTGTAACCATCGAGTTGTCTGGCGAGGGAGATCAAACCCGCGTCTCGCTGGCCCAAGACAATAATCCGACTGAGCAGGCGCGCGATCATTCCGAAAAGAATTGGGAGATGATGCTCACTGCCCTGAAAAAGTTCTTGGAGCAATAGGCTGCGTGCGTGAAGAGGCTGGGGCCATATCCCAGCGCGCCGCCCCGTTAGGTTTACAAGCAGCAATCAGTTTTTCTATCTCTTGAAAATTGTAATTATATGTGCTATCATTACAATATATGATTATAACAAAGGTTAAACCAATCTTACAAACGAAAGCAATTATCAAATGAAAATCACAATGATTGGTCACAGCACAGTTTTGATTGAGACTGGTGGACAGAAGATTCTCACAGATCCCTACTTCGGTTTATGGGGTAACATAGCCTATGCCCGTACAGCTCCTCCTGCAAAGACACGAGAGGAACTTCGAGATGTGAATCTGGTACTCATTTCCCACAACCATTGGGATCATACTGACAGTAAGTTCCTGAAGTCTCTTGGGGAAGGCGTACCAGTTCTCGCACCCAATAGAACGAAGTGGATGACAAAGCTAAAAGGCGCAAAAAACCCTATAGGAATGAAAACCTGGGAGGAGAAACGCTTCGGGGCAATAACTATAACAGCTGTGCAAGCATTGCATATTGCAGCGACAATTGGGTATGTAATTGAGAGTGAGGGGAAAAGGATCTATTTTGCGGGTGACACCTACTATCGTCCGTTCATGAAGAATATAGGACAACGGTTTCAACTCGACGTAGCATTGATGCCGGTAACGACATTTCGTATCCCAATGACAATGGGAGAAAAAAGTGCAGTTCATGCTGTGCGCGACCTAAAGCCAGCCATAGTCATACCTATCCACCTTGGAATCAGACCTCGCTCACCCATGCTTCGAACAAGTCAAACCCCGGAAGGTTTTGCACGATATGTGCTTGAAACGAGACTTGAAACTAAAATAGTTGTCCTGAATGAGGGAGAAAGCTGGACGTTATCATAGCACTGACCGGTATATGGGGAGATTGTGCCTAACAATTCACAAAATGAATTTTGCGAAGTGATTTTACTTCATCAAAATTAATTTCTTCGTCTCCGTAAAACCTCCCGCCGACATTCTGTAAAAATAAACTCCACTTGCCCATTGCTTGCTTACAGTAGTCAACTGCGTTCTGTAATTTCCCGCCTTCTTTTCCTCATTTACCAAAGTTTTTACTTCGTTTCCTAAAACATCATAAACCTTTATTATAACAAAACTGGTTTTAGGTACGGAGTAGTTAATTGTTGTTGTGGGATTAAACGGGTTTGGATAATTCTGATCCAACTTAAATGCTGTCGGTAGATCTATTGTATTTACTTGAAAACTTTCGAGTGCTGGATTTGTGATTACTATACTCTGACCATCCTTCACTACTGTGTTTATCAGGTCTCCGCCAACCCTATCTCTTATACTTAAGTTTCCTCCCTCTACTCTCAAAGTTACCGGATATTCTGCCGATTGGATATGAATATCTTTCGTCCCATTACTTAAGGGCAGTTCTAAAAATTTCAATACCTGCCGGTAGAGGCTGTTGCACAACTCCAAAATGTCATTTCGAAG
>JAJYOQ010000338.1 GCA_021796135.1 Bacteroidota bacterium | reverse complement strand
AAATACTGAATGTCATTTTCAACAATCGTATTCAATTTTTCCAGCTCATGCGCCTTTTTTTTAACATGTTCATACAAATGATCAACAGTTAATTTAGTTTTTTCATTGTGCCTCTTATTATGCTGATCAATTTGGAATTCTAAATAATACAAAACCTCAGGCGAATTGCTTAACAACTCCATTTTTTTACACCGTAAAAACTGTAATGTTGATTTATTTACATCTGTTAATCCCAGCAATACCTTTTTAATATTCTTTTTTAGCTCCAACAGCAAAATAATTTTCCCCATATCATTCTTTTCCTTGCTCAATTCCTTATCTAAAGCCTTAGGACTGATAAATAAAACTTTAAAATCCTCACTCTTATTTTCCTTATCGGTATGTAATGCAAACTCCTCATCCTTTAAGTCGATTAAATTTTCATCCGCTCTTTTTATTAAAGCAGCCTCTTTAATGCTTTTTGCTTTACTAATCCTTCTAACGTATTCCAAATATTTCTCCGGCATAGAATTATAAAATCCCAACCTTAATTCCTCATTACAAATTGAAGCTTCCTTCTCGATTATTATAATATAATCCTCTAACAGCTTAATAAAATAAGTACGAAACTTTACGTATATGAAATAATGAAATAACTGATACCTAAATAAACAGAAACTCATATTTCGTATACTTCCACAATATGATTGTTTCCTTTTAATAAACCTTGATATAAAAATGGAAATATTATAAAGCTCCGGATTATTAGTCGAATTAAAAAACTTCCTATCAGATAAAACATATTTTAAGAAGGAAATCTTTTTCTCCACTAAACTTTGCAGCAACCTTTCAATACTATTCTTTTCCTGAGCCAGGAATAATATCCGTTCCGCGGTGGTACTTATTTTTGCTAATTTATTATAGAGATAGGATATATCTTTTCGTAGGAATGTGTCGCTCATTTCCCCTTAACTCCAATGGATTAGTAGTTGTGATTATTAATGATGAAAAGTTATTTAAGATTCTAATCGGCGGGCTGCTTTCGTAAGTGCGGACATACTTATGAAGATCCATTTTTATTATCATTTTCCCTCATCCATTTCTGCACCCTTATTTAGTTTGTAAAACTATCTTGTTAAACTCAAATGAAATCTATTATAAAAGAGTCCTCTAACAAATAATACAAATTTTGTACAAAAAATTATCTTTTTTTATAATATAAAACAATAGCAATTAATCATGACAAATAATTCCATTCCCCATACTTCATCCCTCCCACCTGTCATTTCGAATCCGGCTTTAGCCGGTGAGAAATCCCCTGAATAAAGTTGCCACTTCTCCATTCCTCCAACATTCCAAGACTCCATCCTAAATATTTTTAACATTCTGTTTTACTTTATCCAAAAAATTATTATTATACACAAATGAAAATCAAATACTTTACGAAAGACTAAATTTAGAGGGGACTTTTTTTAATGCCTAAAAAAAATAACTCAACCAACCACTCTAACAAAAAGCCAATTGAGCACTATCAGCACAAAGGAAAAGAAAGAATCAACAATCCTCCCGTTGGTTTGGTAACACCGGAAACAGACAATAACGAATCGAAAAAAACTTATCAATACGATCCTCACTTAGACCCTCAGCTTACTTGGGCTGGTAAAGCAGAACGTTTATCCTTTGAAGTCGATACTGTTTCTTTACATGTTCATGAAAGAATAGATCCACGCTCTATTGTTGAAGCTGTTAGAAAAAAGAACGGCAGTAATTATGAGCAGCTTTCTTTGTTTAATTCAAAAGAAGAAAATCCTCCCTTGCGTGAAGCAATAGAATTTTATAAGCACCGTCATAATTGGTCTAACCGCTTAATTGCCGGCGATAGTCTTTTAGTTATGAACTCTCTAATTGAAAAAGAAGGTCTTGCCGGACAGGTGCAGATGATTTATATCGATCCGCCTTATGGCATTAAATACGGCAGCAACTTTCAGCCCTTTGTAAACAAACGTGATGTTAAAGACGGAAAAGATGAAGACCTTACCACAGAGCCTGAAACCATTAAAGCTTTTCGCGATACCTGGGAACTTGGTATTCATTCTTACTTAACTTATTTACGCGATAGGCTGCTTCTTACAAGAGAGTTGCTTAACGAAACCGGTTCGGTGTTTGTACAAATTGGTGATGAAAATGTTCACCATGTAAGGGAATTATTAGATGAAGTATTTGGTGAAAAGAATTTTTTTTCAATGATTACTTTCAAAAAGACGTTACCATTAGGTAGTTCGGGAATAGCTGGCATCAACGATTATTTATTATGGTACGCAAAAGATATACACAAAATTAAATATCATGATTTGTATACAGATAAACTCATAGGTGAAGGTACCGGATATACGTGGATTGAATTGAGAGATGGGCAAAGAAGAAAAATGACAAGAGAAGAAAGGTCAAATCCTAAACTACTTCGTCCAAATTCAAGAGTGTTTTTTACTAGTGCTTTAGCTTCTTCAGGTTACACCGAAACATGCATGTATGATTTCACGTTTGAGGTAAATACTTACAAGTGCGGAAATAAAAGTTGGCGAACAACTAAAGATGGGATGAAAAGGCTAATTGATAATAAAAGAATAATAGCACCAGGTGCATTGCCTTGTTTTGTTCAATATATCGATGATTTTCCAATGCAATCAATACATAACTTGTGGGATGATACACATGGAGCTTCCGATATAGTGTATGTTGTCCAAACTTCTAATAAAGTTGTGCAACGTTGTTTATTAATGACCACCGATCCAGGTGATCTAGTTTTTGATCCAACCTGTGGTAGCGGTACCACAGCTTATATTGCCGAGCAATGGGGAAGGCGCTGGATAACATGCGATACTTCCCGTGTTTCAATTACTCTTGCAAAGCAAAGGCTAATGACTTCAATTTTTGATTACTATGAATTAGCACATCCTGGAGAAGGAGTAGGTAGTGGTTTTATTTATAAAACCGTTCCTCATATCACATTAAAATCAATCGCAAATAACGAACCGGCTGCTTCAGAAACACTGTATGACCAACCTTTGATAGATAGATCAAAGGCTCGTGTAACAGGCCCATTTACTATGGAAGCTGTACCTTCGCTTGCAATACATTCAATTGATGAAATTAAATCCGGCACTAATAAAAAAATCGATGTTGATAATTCCATTGTAAGGTCGGGCGAAACACTTAGACAAGCAGAATGGCGTGAGGAACTTTTACGCTCCGGTATAAGAGGAAAAAATAAACAAGAAATTCGTTTTACAAGATTAGAACCATTTCCCGGTACAAAATGGCTTCATGCCGATGCTGAAACCCTTCCCGAAGCAAAAAGTAAAAATCTTTTTGAAAAAGAAAAACAAATGTCATTTGATGATCATCCGCAACGGGTTGTAATATCTTTTGGACCGGCACATTCACCACTCGAACAGCGCCAAGTTGAGCTTGCAATAAAGGAAGCGCAAACCCTTGTACCCAAACCAAAAATGATTGTATTTGCTGCATTCCATTTTGATCCCGAAGCTGCAAAGGATATTGATGAAACCAAATGGCCCGGGGTTACGCTACTCAAAGTTCAAATGAATACGGATTTGCTTACAGATGATTTGAAGAAAAAACGCACCAGCAATGAAAGCTTTTGGCTTATTGGCTCTCCGGATGTTATTGTTAAGAAAATAGCTGAAAAAAATATATCTAAAAAAGATAACACCGAAGCCAAAATATTATACCAGGTAGAGGTACTCGGATTTGATTATTACAATATTAAAAACGGAAACATTGAGTCCGGCGGTAAAGATAGAATTGCAATGTGGATGCTCGATACTGATTACGACGATAGAAGCTTATTCCCTCGACAAGTCTTCTTCCCAATGTCCGGCGAAAAAGACGGCTGGTCGCGCCTTGCCAAAAACCTAAAAGCCGAAATTGACGAAGAGTTAATTGAACAATACCGCGGCACAGTTTCACTCCCTTTCCCAGCCGGTAAAGAAAAATGCATTGCCGTAAAAATTATTGATGATAGAGGAATTGAGAGTTTGAAAATTATTAACTTATAATTATGGAGTTATTAAATGGATGAAATAAGTATAAATTCAACATCACTGCATCATATTGATTTAACCTCAGATGATATTCAATTAATTGAAGTTGATGAAAAACATGAGGCTGCTAATAATTATGCAAGGAAATTGATTAATGATATTAGAAATGAAGATGTCAGAAGAAATTTTAGTCTAAATAGCCTAACAACTGAAATAAATAACACTATCCTAAATTTGTTGGAGGGGCGCATTTTTAATGAAACAGCTCAGATTATTGCAAATCGCTTATTACTAAAAGAAAAAGAAGCACAAAGAAAATATGGGCATATTACTGATATTAAAAAAGGGAGCCTTATTCAATGTTATTTGAAATTAAATGATTCCCATACATATGTAATAACAAAAGTGGATCATAATAGCATAATTGATATAAAAGATTTAGACGAGAAAACTGGTCCGCCGTTTGATAAGAAAGTTTTAAAAGCAGCTTTATTTCAATATAATCAAGAATTAGAAGTAACCAACATTCATATTTATGATAGCAATACTAAGATATCAGAATATTGGTGGAAAGACTTTCTTGAATTGAAAGAAATTAATTCTGATGAATTAAATACTCGTACATCCTTTAATGCAGTAGATAACTACCTTGGTAGAAAAATAAAACCTAAATCTCCTTCCGATCGTACATTTTTAAGAAACAATTTAATATCATACTATAGGACACAAAGTGAATTTGATTATAATATAATGATTGATACAGTTGTTGGATCTTATGAACCACGGGATATAGAATTAGACCTTGAAAAAATTAAGGAAGATTTATTGCAATTACCTCAAAAGCATAAGTTCGACACAAAATTTACTATTAAATCAAAAGAAATATCAGCAAGATTTCGGACAATAATTGAATTACTCCCTCATATAGATTTATTAATTAAAGAAAA
>JAJYOQ010000337.1 GCA_021796135.1 Bacteroidota bacterium | reverse complement strand
TGGCAGCACAGAAGACAATTGGATATTGTAAAACCAGATTATGATATGGACATGAGTTTCAGCGGTCCCGTTCCATTTGTAAGTAAAGAATTGGGAGATATGACTTTTATCGCTTCTTATAGATCAACGCAAGAAATGTATGTTATTCCGTTATCGACGGATGCTTATAGAGATTACAATTTCCAAATAAGATTAACATCCAATATTGGTGACGGAATGAAATTAAGTTTGGAAGGTATTTCTGGTAAGCAATGGGGAACAAACAGTTCACGAACCGGCGGTCCGGGAATATTTCGTTCTTCTAGCGGTATTGCAGAGCAACTTGATTGGAGATCGGGTGCTAGTTATTTGGACTCGAGACTTTATGCGCCGGAATACTGGGATCCATCGGAAAAATTTATTACTGCATTTGGCTTGAAATTTACCCATGTGATTAGCTCCAGCACTTACTACGATGTTTACTTGAATGAATTTGGAACCCGGTATAGCACAAATCCGGCTAATTACAGAGATCTTTCCAAGACTAATAGTTTTGGCGGTGTTTTGTTTGATGAAGCGCCCTTTGGATATTATAGCGGTACTAGCTCCGGTATTGGTTCATCGATGAATATGGGTTTAGGTTTTAGTAATTCAAGAGATACAAGTAAGATAAGTACATGGTCTATGAAATTTGATTTTGTGAGTCAGCTGGACAAATACAACAATCTTAAAGCCGGATTTGAATTTGTTTACTCTGACAATGGGGTAAATTATGCTTTGAGAGAACCTTCTTTGCCATCAAACGACAGTCAATCAAAATGGAGAACATTTCCGGTTAGAGGCGCATTGTACGTACAAGATAAATTGGAATTCGAAGGTATGATTGCTAATCTTGGTCTCAGATTGGATTATAGTAATGCTAACGGTGATTGGTACGTAATTGACAATCCTTTTACAAAAGCTTTTGCCGGAGCTAATGTGAATGGTATGGATACTTTGATAGCCAAATCTCCTGCTAAAAAAATATTTGATCTTAGTCCAAGGTTAAGTGTAGCGTTTCCAATTTCTGTAGATAGCAAATTATACTTTAACTATGGTCATTTTAGATCGATGCCTATTCCGGAAGATCTTTATTTATTAAGAAGAAGCTCTGTTACACAAGCAGTTACAAGATTAGCCGATCCTAACAATCCTCTTCCTAAAACGGTTGCATATGAATTGGGTTATGAACATAATCTCTTTGATGAGTATTTAATTCGTCTTGCAGGATATTATAAAGACGTCTCTTTAGAACCAAGACTGGTTCGATACACTAGTAGAGATAATCTGGTAAGTTATCTAATACCGGAACCTGATAGTTATTCCGACGTTCGAGGATTTGAAGCGACAGTAACAAAGAATAGAGGTGAATGGATTCGCGGCTTTATCAATTACACTTACGAAGTTATTACAAGCGGAAATTTCGGATTGCCAAATTATTCTGAGAACCCGGCTATTCAAAGAGAATATGATCGCACAAGATCATTTTTTGTTCAGAACAAACCAATTCCGCGACCTTACGCTAGAGCAAATGTTGATATCTTTACACCTCTCGATTGGGGACCGGAAATCGCTGGAATAAAACCGTTCGAAGATTTGAGAATAAATCTCTTGGCTTCATGGCGTTCTGGTAGATATTTCACTTGGACCGGACCTGGCGGTGTTGCGCCCGGGCATGATAATAATATTCAATGGAAAGATACTTGGGGTTTAGATGCAAGAATTTCTAAAGCCTTTAATATAGGCCGCCTCAATCTCGAGTTCTTTGCAGATATCTACAACGTTCTTAACCTCCAGCAGTTGGATTTTCAAGCGGGATTTTTTAACCAATCCGATTATGATGATTACATGAAATCGCTTCATCTGCCGGAAGCTTATAGAGAGTTTGGCAACGGTTATAATTTTGTTGCCGGCAACGATAAACCCGGTGATATAAGAACAGGTCCTTACATCCCCTGGGATAATAATGCAAGCGACGCACAAAAAGCAGAATGGACAAAGAACAAATCTTATATAGATATGCCTAATTTGTCTTACATCGGAATGTTAAACCCAAGATCAATTTATTGGGGATTAAAAATTAATTACGATCTTAATTAAAACTTGAGGGAATAATGAACTTAGTTTTTCATAGAATTAAAAATCGTCTTCCGATACTAATTATTTTATTCCTTGGAATTCAATTGGTCACCTATGGACAGTTCAAAAATGTTTGGATGTCTGTTGGTTCATTGCATGATTGGTACTCAGAAATAGGTTCAGAGTTGGAAGAGTCCGGATTTGTGAAAACACAACAGGACGGATTGCAATGGCCCGCAATTTATTCTTATCAAGACATGCAAGCAGCCAGAGGAATGTGGATTGGCGCCAAAGATTTTACAGATGAGAATGGTCAGTATTATCCTTTTAAAGTTGTAACAGTTGGACCACGGGCCCCACAGTTCTATGCCGCATATCCAATCGAAATGCAATTGACCTCCAAGTTTGCAGCGCCAACAGTTTACGTTAACGGTGCTTTGTCATATCAGAAAAATGTTGAGATAGACAAAGTTGACCCAACTCTGTTTTGTGACAGAATGATTGAAAATGTTATTAACACTCAGCTTGGTATTACTGTAACCAGGAAGATCTTTCAATTCTCTCAACAGTATAATGACAACTACATTGTTTATGAATACACTTTTACCAACACGGGCAATACAAACGCAAATCCAGCAATAGAACTACCAAACAATACACTTAAAGATGTATACTTTTGGTTTACTTACCGGAATGCTATTAACAAATCGACCCGATATGTAATTGGAAATGGAACAGGCTGGGGATTAAATACAATGAACGATGCACGCGGAGATGGTGTAAAACCTGATCATGCAAATGAAAAATTTCGAGCCCAGTTTTCTTGGCATGGTTATTTTCCCGGCAAAGATGTCAGCTATGACAATATTGGTGCGCCAATTTGGGCGTTAAGCAACACTGCAAGAATATACAATGATCCCGCTGACACAGTCGGAAGATTAGGCGGAACGCAATTTATAGGTGTAGTAACTTTGTATGCTGATAAATCAACCACTCAAAAAATTGATGACCCCAGTCAGCCGTCAACAACAGATTACATTAACTCAGACCACCCGCTTTTGTTAGCAGGTGCCAATGCACTTAATATTGATAGGATGACGCAGGAATACGCGCTGATGTCCCATGGTCATGCTTCACCAAGGCATGCAGATGTAGTCGAACCAAGCGGAGATTTTGCAAAGCAAAGAAATGCACCCAATGTTGGAAACGCTTCAGGCGGCATTTCGTTTGATAACGGATACGGCCCTTATACGCTCAAACCGGGAGAAAGCATAAGGATTGTTATGGCTGAGGCGGCAAATGGTATTAGTAGGCAATTGCAAGTTGATGTAGGTAAAAAATATAAAAGCGGTCAGATTACCGATGAAGCAAAAGATAGAATAGTAATGCAAGGTAAAGATTCTTTAATGTTAACATTCAAAAGAGTAACTGAAAATTTTAACTCTGGCTGGAAATTACCCCAAGCTCCATTACCACCGACTGATTTTGAAATTACTGCTGGCGGCGACAGAATATATTTAAAATGGGATGTGAATGCTGCCGATCCTAATCCGGCAACCTCTTATAGGATTTATCGCGCACTTGGTAACATTGATAGTACTTACACAATGATTTATGAAACCCAGAGTCCGGGTGAAAAAAGTTACGATGATAAAAGCGTTGTACCGAACTTCAATTATTATTATTACATAACAGCTGTTGGTCCATCGCAGCCAGGCGGTCCAGGCACACCTGCGGGTAAATTAGAAAGCGGTAGGTATTATACACAATCATATGATCCTGTGGTAAAGTTAAGACCTTCCGGAACAGATTTCAGTCAAATACGAATCGTACCTAATCCATTTAATGCTTCTGCAAAAACAATTGTTCGTTTTCCGGGGACCATCGACCAAGATAAAATTGCGTTCTTAAATATTCCTGGTCAGTGTACAATTAAAATTTACTCCGAGCTAGGAGAGTTGATAAAAACAATCGAACATACAAACGGTAGCGGTGCTGAGTATTGGTACCAAGTCACATCTTCAAATCAAATAATTGTAAGCGGCGTTTACATTGCTGTGATCACGGATAATGCGACTGGTCAGCACTACATTGAAAAATTTGTAGTTATCAGATAAAAAATTTTGGGTAGATAAATGAAAAAGTATACAATTATTACAGCATTAATTTTAGGATTATTTACTTACACAACTCTTCAAGCCCAATACACAAAACTTGCCCAGACGGGAATGAAGTTTCTTAGTGTATCTACTGATGCTAGAACTGCCGGTTTTTCTGAAGCCGTAACCGCGGTTGATTTGGGAACGGCATCCGCTATGTTTTATAATCCTTCAACCATGGCATCGATAAAAGAATTTACTTCTGTTTCCTTCGGTAATGTTAGCTGGATAGCCGACATTAAGTATCTGCATGGTGCTATTGCCTTTGCACCATATGAGGGTGAATATGGCGTGATCGGAGTTTCGTTTGTTTCTGTTGACTATGGTGATTTACATGAAACTATAGTTGCTAACAATGATCAAGGCTACATTGATGTTGGTACTTATTCTCCTAAAGCTTATGCAATTGGAATTGGCTATGCAAAAGAACTTTCAACAAAGTTCGCCGTAGGAGGCGGTATTAAATTTGTTAAACAAAGTTTAGGTACTAGTGTAATAGATATCGATCAGAATAGCGGTAATTACGTTAATGATAATAACTCATTAAGTGCTGTAGCATTTGATTTTGGAATTCTTTACAGAACCGGTTTTAAGAGTCTAAACTTTGGTATGAGTGTTAGGAATTTTTCCACAGAGCTAAAATACAAAGTTGAAACTTTCCAGCTCCCGCTGACATTTAGAATAGGACTCTCTATGGATGCAATGGATTTATTTAACGTTGATAAGAACACACAC